>JANMAV010000197.1:0-2665 GCA_031360055.1 Ferruginibacter sp. | reverse complement strand
ATTTTTAAAATTTCTAACCCTTCTTCAGCATAAATATGGTATGTTTCTCCAATTTTATGTTTAAAATGTAAATTGGTTAGGCCGGTTTCTTCTTCTATTTCTCTTTGGGCACATTTTTCTAAGTCTTCATTTTTTTCTAATTTTCCTTTTGGCAAATCCCACTTTCCTCTTCTCAAAATAAACAATAGTTCTTTTTCAACGTTTTGTACAATGCCACCGGCAGCTTCAATTATTGTAAAAAGTTTAAAAAAATTAATTTTTAAAAATTCAATACTCTCATTTACTAAAATAATATGTTGATATATATTTGATTGTATTGCTTGTAAAATTTCATCAAAATCTTTTTTATTTTTTACCAAAAGCATCATTGTGCTTTTATTGGATTTTATTTTTTGCAACTCCTCAGTTACCTCCTCTGTAAGGTAGATTGTGGTTTGGTTTGCATAAATTTTTATACTCATAAAGAAAGTTATTCGGCAAAAATAAACTAAACCTTTAGCAACGCATTATCTTTGTTTAAAATAATTGTTTATTATGATGAGTGCTGCTAATGCAATAGCTGAAAAGTTATTAGAAATACAAGCTGTAAAATTAAATATAGATGCTCCTTATACTTGGGCTAGTGGCTGGAAAAGCCCTATTTATTGCGATAACCGTAAAGCTCTTGGCTTCCCGTTTGTGAGAGATTTTATTAAAAGTGAAATGAGTGCCGTAATTTTTGAGCAATTTAGTGGGGCAGATGCAATAGCTGCTGTAGCAACTGCAGGCATTAGTTGGGGAGCAATGGTAGCTGACCAACTAAAATTACCTTTTTTATATGTACGCCCAAAACCCAAAGAGCATGGTATGGGTAACCAAATAGAGGGCAATGTTGAAAAAGGTTTACGTGTAGTTGTTGTTGAAGATTTAATATCTACCGGTAAAAGTAGCCTGCAAGTTTGTGATGTTTTACAAAATGAAGGCTTTTTTATAGAGGGCATGGTATCAATATTTAATTATGGTTTTGATTATGCCAATAAAGCATTTGTAGATGCAAATATTAATTTATTCAGCCTTACAAATTATACAGCATTAATAGAAGTGGCCCAACAACAAAATGTTGTTACCGAAGAGCAGTTAAATTCTTTGTTAAATTGGAGAGAAAACCCTGCAAATTGGGGGAAATAAAATAATTTTAAATAAAAAGTATGAAAATATTCTCTTTAACTATAATTGCGTTTTTATTTGGCATTAGTGCATTATTTGCTCAAGCAAAAGTGGCTGGTAAGGCTATAATAAAAACGCCAGGTTTAATTACTGAAATGTGTAAGGATAGGGTAGAAAGGGCATTGTTTAAACAATATGGAATAACTTCAGTAAAGGCAGATGTTAAGAAAAAAACAACTACAGTAACCTGGCTTACTGATCGTACTGATATTGAGCAAATAAAAACATTTATTGCTAATGCTGGTTTTGATGCTGATGATGTAACTGCTGATGAAGATGCGTATAAAAAATTACCACCTGCATGTAAAGCTGTAGCAATTACTGAGATTAAAAAACTATAAATAATATTTAAAATTAAACTCATTTAATAAACAATGCCAACTTTTTTACAGTTGGCATTGTAGTGTAGTGTAGTGGCTAATATAATAGCTATACAATTAGTTAAGTATTAAAACATTTACACTTCGTTGTAAAATATTAAAAGCAATTTCTGCCATTAAGTTTTCTTTATCTAAAGTAGGGTTTACTTCGGTTATTTCAAAACAACAAACTTTTCTATTTTGCATAAATTTGCTTATTAAATCTTCTGCTTCTCTTTCTTTAAGGCCATTGCTTACTGGGGTACCTGTACCACGAGATATAACAGAATCTAAACTATCTACATCAAAACTTACATAAATATCTGTACAGTCACTTAGGTGTCGTAATGCTTTACGGGTTACACTTTCGGCACCTGTTCGCCTAACCTCAGCCGTTGTAATTACTTTCATGCCATGCTTTTCTATCAAATTTTTTTCTTCTTTTTCATAATCTCTTAAAGCAATAAAAACTATATCTTCTGGCAATACTTTTTGTGGTATTTTACCTAAGGTTTTTAGTTGATTCCATAAAGAGGTGGTTTTATCATCTAGCTCATGTATGCCAGATTCCTTATTATCTTCAGCTATTGCTGTTGCTAATGGCATGCCATGCATATTGCCAGATGGGGTAGTGTAAGGTGTATGTAAATCAGCATGGGCATCTATCCATATAACGCCTAATTTACTTTTAGGTTTAGCCATTTTAATACCAGCAATAGTGCCACCTGCATTACTATGATCTCCACTTAATACTACCGGAAAAAAATTGTTTTTCATACACTCACTTACTGCTTTACTAATTCTTTCATACATGGTAAGTACACCTTCTATTCTTTTTGCGTAAGGCGATTTTATTGGTTCAAAAAGTAAATTATTTTCTACTTCAATTTTTTCTGAAGGAAAGTGTACAAAAAAGTTACTCATAAAATCTAAGGCAGCAATTTTAATAGCATCTATGCCCAAACTAGCCCCTCGAGTACCTGCTCCAATTTCTGATGGCACTTCTATTAATTTTATATTTTTCATTAATAATATTTTATTGTACTAATTTATTAAGTGTAAATTTTGTTTGTTTGAATGTATGGTAAATCTGGTAAACA
>JANMAV010000001.1:0-4932 GCA_031360055.1 Ferruginibacter sp. | reverse complement strand
AATTGAAAAGGCAAAACAGCACATAAATCCTGTAAAATCTTTTGATACTGTGGCTGATGAACATAAAAAATTGTATAACGAAATTTTAACCACGGCATGAAAGTTCTCTTAATCATGGATCCTGGAATACTTATACCAGTTAAAGGTTATGGTGGCCATGAGCGGCTGGTTGAAATGTTTGCAAAAGAATATTTTAGGCTTGGGCATGAGGTACATTTATTAATTACCAATGGTTCATACATACCAAACTGTTTAGTGCATGGGTTAGGTAAAGCTGGGTTTCCTCCAGCAAAAAAAGATACTAACTTAGCTATTTTAAAAGCTTGGAAATTTTTATGGAAACATAGAAATAATTTTGATCGTATTCACAATTTCGGAAGGCTAATTTATTTATTACCAATATGGAATAATACGGTAAAAAAAATAATGACTTATGGTAGGGAAATAAAAGGTAGTAATGTTAATAAATTACTTAAGTTGCCTCATAAAAATATTTTTTTTACAGGTTGCAGTAATAATTTATTAAGTAGGAGTGGAGCCAAAGGAAATTGGCAAACAGTTTACAATGCAATTGATTTTGCAAAATATACTTGCACCACAAATTTATCCTCCAATGCACCATTAATATTTTTGGGCAGAATTGAAAAAATTAAAGGCTGCCATACTGCTATAGAAATTGCAAAAGAAACTGGAAACAATTTAATTATAGCCGGAAACGTTTCTCCGCTGGAAGAAGAAAAAAAATATTTTGAAGAAGAAATTAAACCCAATATTGATGGAATTCAAATAAAATATGTAGGGCAAGTAAATGATGTTCAAAAAAATGAATGGCTGGGCAAAAGTAAAGCTTTGATGATGCCCATAGATTGGAACGAACCTTTTGGTATTGTAATGATAGAGGCAATGGCATGTGGCACACCTGTAATTGCATTTAACAAAGGGTCTGTAAATGAAGTGGTAGATGAAAATGTTACAGGCTTTAAAGTGAATAATAAAAATGAAATGATACAGGCTATAAATAAAATAAAACTTTTAAACAGAACAAATTGTAGGAAAAAAGCAGAAGAAAGATTTGATGTAAAAGTAATAACTCAAGAATATATTTTATTTAGTGATCGAAATTAAAAAAGATAAAAACCAATTGGGTAACGCCCTTTTTATTTGCAATGAAAAATTTCTCGACTCATCTGTAAATGGGGGTGGAGTAAAATTTTGTACAGACGAATTTATTTGTTTATTAAAAACTGCATTTACTGTAACAGAATTTCCTGTTAATTATGATACTTCTATTTGTAAAAAAATATATAGAAAATTTAATTTAAGTGCCTACAAAGAATACAAAATTGATAAATACACAGATTCTTTAAAAAACGTTTTGCATCAAAGTAAAATAACACATGTATTTCTTAATTTAACCAACACAGCTCAGTTTGCTAAAATTGTAAAATCAATTTCACCTAAAATAAAAGTTATTTTATGTTCACATGGCAATGAAAGTGGCGATTATCTTCATGATATAGTTATACACAAAAAATACAAGGGGTTTAAAAAAAAAGCAGCCACTTACAACTTAGGAAAAATGCTTATTACTGAAGCTATAGTTCGTAAAAATATAGATCTTGTTCTAACGGTATCTGAAGTAGAGGAAAGTATTGAAAAATGGCTTGGCGCAAAACATGTTTTTATGGTGCCAAGGTTTATTGAAAAGGAAGAAGGAAAATATGAACCTGTGCAAGGCAGAGTTGGCTTTATAGCTGACCTAAGCCACGAGCCAAATTATTTTGGAATAAAGGAAGTTTGTAAAGCAATAAATTTAATATTAAATCACAATATAACTATTCTACTCGTAGGTGGAGGAAAGGATAGAGGAGAAAGTTTGAAAAAACAATATTCTTTTGTGCAATATTTAGGATATTTATCAGAACACAAACTTGCAAAAGAAATTTCAACCTGGACATTTGCTTTAAATCCTGTCTTTTATTATTCTAGAGGTGTAAGCACAAAATTGGGTAAATCACTTGGCATGGGTTATCCCGTTATTACAACTAAAATTGGAAGAAGGGGTTATAAATGGGCTGATGGGAAATTGCCAGAATGTGAAACAGCAGCTGAAATGGCAACATTAATTGTAGAGTTATCTAACGATAAAAATGCTTGGTATTATTACAAAAACAATGTTTTAAAAATTCAAAATTCTTCTCCATCCTATAATCAGATTATGTTGGATATAAATAATTATTTATAATATTTTGAAAAAAATACTAATAATTTACCCACATTTTCCACCATCAAATTTGGCTGGAGTGCATAGGGCTAGGCTTTTTGCACAACACCTACCTAGCTTTGGCTGGGAGCCTACAGTGCTTACAGTGCACGAAGATTTTTATGAAGAAAATTTAGATAAAAACTTAGAAAAATTATTACCACAAACTTTACGCATTGAAAAAGTAAATGCAAATAAATTATCAAAAAAAAGATTAATTGGTGATATAGGTTTACGTGCATTTACACAATTATATAAAAAAGCTAAGCAACTTTTATTGGCTGAGCAATACGATTTTTTGCTTATTCCAATTCCTTCATTTTACTGTGCATTATTGGGTAGAAGATTACATGCAACAACTAAAATAAAATATGGTATTGATTACATTGATCCTTGGGTACATACTTTTCCGGGCAGTAATAAATTATTTAGTAGGCATTGGTTTAGTACACAACTAGCAAAGTTTTTAGAACCTATTGCTGTTAAAAATGCATCACTTATTACAGGTGTTGCCGAAGGGTATTATAGCTCAGTATTGCAACGCAACCCCCAATTAGAGCAAATTTTAACAGGTGCAATGCCTTATGGTGGTGAACCCTTAGATCATGCCATTTTAAAAAACTTGCAAATTGAACCTTATCTTTTTAAAAAAAATAAAAATAAAATGCAGTTTGTTTATGCAGGGGCAATGTTGCCCAAAGCATATGCTCCATTAGATCAAATTTTTAAAGCAATAGCTGCAAAAAGAAATGAATATAAAAACATTGAATTTCATTTTATAGGCACAGGTTTTTTGGCAAACGATGCTACAAGTTTTAATATCAAACCATTAGCATTAAAATATAATATATGGCAAACTAATATTTTTGAGTACCCGGCTCGTATCCCTTATTTAGATGTGTTGGTACATTTAAACATTGCCGATGCTGTATTTATTTTAGGAAGTACTGAGCCACATTACACACCATCAAAAGTTTATCAAGCTGTACTATCAGCAAAGCCAATTTTGGCAGTGCTGCATGCACAAAGTAGTGCAGTAGATGTTTTACAACAAGCTAATGCTGGTTTAGTTTTGAAATTTAATGGAGAAAATAATTTAAAAATTATAGAAGATAATTTCAATAATACAATGGATGATTTTTTGCTTTTTAAAAATGCATTTAACATTGATCAGGTAAATACTAGTTTATTTAATGAATATTCAGCGAAAGCTGTAACCGAAAAATTAGCCATTTTGTTAAATAAAGTTGTAATTTAAATGCAGCAAAAATTAGCCATAATTACAACCCACCCCATACAATACAATGCTCCATTTTTTAAAATGTTAGCAGATAGAAATAATTTATTGATTAAGGTATTTTATACTTGGAGTCAAACTGAAAATCACAAAAAATTTGATCCTGGGTTTGGCGAAAATATTAAGTGGGATATTCCATTATTAGATGGTTATGATTTTACTTTTGTAAAAAATATATCAAATAAACCAGGCTCACATCATTATAATGGAATTGATAATCCTACACTTAATAATGAAATTGAAAATTGGGGAGCAAATATAGTACTGGTTTATGGTTGGGCTTTTAAGAGCCACTTTAAAGCAATGAGGTATTTTAAAAATAAAATACCTGTTTTGTTTAGAGGTGATTCAACAATGTTGAATAATTTTTCTATAATAAAATTAATTATTAGGAAATTATGGTTAAAATATGTTTATAATAATATTGATTATGCATTATATGTTGGTAAAAAAAATAAAGAATATTTTTTAACAAACGGTGTGTCTGAAAATAAATTATTATTTATGCCACATGCAATAGATAATAAACGATTTGAACCAAGTAAAAACAATATTGATAATGGTAGTAAACTAAGAGAATCTCTTAAAATAAAGTTTAATGAAAAGGTTATCTTATTTGCAGGCAAATTAGAGGAAAATAAAAATGCATTACTCTTGTTGAATGCATTCCAAAAAATTAAATCTGACAATATTAAACTTTTAATTGTAGGCAATGGGAAAGAACTAGAAACTTTAAAAAACAATTTTGGTAGTAACGGTAATATTATATTTTTAAATTTTGTTAATCAGCAACAAATGCCTGCATTATATGCTGCATCTAACTTATTTATTTTGCCCTCAATTAGTGAAACATGGGGATTAACACTTAATGAAGCAATGGCTGCAGGAAAAGCTGTAATAGCAAGTGATGGCTGTGCTGGAGCATTTGATGTAATTGAACATACAGAAAATGGATTTGTATTCAAAAATAACGATGAATTAGATTTATTAAAGTACATTAAATACTTTGTTAATAATATAGATGCTTATGAAAAAATGGGTATAAAATCTTTGGAAATTATTTCATCTTACAATTATGAAACTGATTGTGATGCTTTAGAAACTTTGTTATCAAAATTTCAAAGTATATAATGATTCAAAAATTACGCTTTGATGATGGTGCAAAAGGGCTTTTGATGATTTTGTTATTAAGTCAATTCTTTTTCACAAATGGTGTTATATTATTTGTTGGATTAGCTGTATTTTTTATATTAATTAATTACTTACAACAGCCATATAAACCTTCTGTTTTTACCATAATGTTGCTATATCATTTTCTGCAAATATCTGCGGGGGTTTGGTTAAGTAATTATTTAGATAAGGATATAAATTA
>JANMAV010000196.1:0-15256 GCA_031360055.1 Ferruginibacter sp. | reverse complement strand
GTTTTTAAACTTTGGGAAGGTTTAGGATATTATAGCAGGTGTAAAAATTTATTATTTACTGCTAGGTACATTAGTTTTAATTTAAAAGGTATTTTCCCCCATACATATAATGAAATTATAAGCTTAAAAGGTGTTGGTGCATATACAGCAGCAGCTATAGCATCATTTGCTTTTAACCAACCTTATGCAGTAGTAGATGGTAATGTACTACGAGTGCTTGCCAGGTATTTTAACATAGATAAACCAATTGATGTAACAGCTAATAAAAAATATTTTGCTCAATTGGCTCAAGAACTATTACCTCATAGCCAACCTGCACATTATAACCAAGCCATTATGGATTTTGGTGCCATAATTTGCAAGCCAAAACAACCCCTTTGCTACTTATGTGTACTGCAAAAAAAATGCATTAGTTTAAAAAAAAATGTTGTGGAAATATTACCTGTAAAGCAACATAAAATAATAAAAAAGCACCGCTATTTATATTATATTATTGCAACTTATAAAACTAAAATGTATATAAAAAAACGAACAGCTAAAGATATTTGGCAAAATTTATGGGAGTTTATTTTGGTAGAGATGCCTCGGCAAACAAATATATCGGAAGTTTTAAATAATCCAGATTTAGTTAATATTGTTGGAAGTAATTTTGAAACAACCATTATTTCAAAATTGTATAAACAACAAATTACTCACCAAACAATTCATGCAATTTTTATACACGTAACATTAAAAAAAACAATTAATAATAATTCCTATTTACTTGCAAAAAGCAGTGATTTAGGAGAGTACGGTTTTGCCAAAATTACTATAAATTATTTTGAAGATTGGTTGAATAATAAATAACCTAAAGTTTAAGTTTTATAAAAAAAATGTATCTTTAAATTAAAACCACCACACTTGTTTACTGTGCTAACCAGGTGTTTAAATTATTTTTTATGAGAGGTGTAAATAAAGTAATGTTAATAGGTAATTTAGGTAAAGATCCAGAAATGCAATTTTTGGAAGGTAACATAGCTGTTGCAAAATTTTCATTAGCTACCACTGAAGCTTATAAGGATAGAAGTGGCAGATTGATATCTCAAACAGAGTGGCATACAATTGTGCTATGGAGAGGACTAGCCGAACTTGCACAAAAATTTTTGCATAAAGGAAGCATGGTATATGTAGAAGGAAGATTGAAAACGAGGAGTTGGGAAGATAAAGAAGGCAATAAAAAATTTGCTACAGAAATTGTTGGTGATAATTTAATAATGCTTGATAAGAGGACTGATGGCACTACAGCCTCTTTAGATGAAACTGATTTTAACAACGATCCAGTACCACCTTTAGATGATGCTGGAAATGAACGATTACCTTTTTAAACCAATTATTAATTAAATTTTTTGTTTTGGATTATCATACGGGTGTAGAAACATTTATATTGCCCTTTACTTTTTTGGCAATTCCTGCTGTATCGGGGGTGCTCATTTTTATAGCCATAATATTGTTTAGCTTATCCTTTTTAACTGCAGGCAGCGAAGTTGCTTTTTTCTCTCTAACACAAAAAGATATCAATGTGCTTAAAACCAGGCAGCAGCCTTCTTTTAGGCGTATTGTAAATTTACTAGAACAACCAAAAACATTATTAGCATCTATGATTATTACCAATAGCTTGGTAAATATTGGCATTATTTTAATAAGCAATATTTTAATAGATGGTTGGCTTGGAGGTGCTTATAGTTTTTGGCCAACTTTTTTAATAAAAGTATTATCGGTTACCTGTATAATTTTATTATTTAGCGAAATACTGCCTAAGGTATGGGCAACTCATAACAAGATAGTTTTTGCTGCATCATCATCATTAGTAGTGGAAATTTGTAATAGTATTTTTTACGGCTTAAGTAAACGAATTGTAAAATTTACAAATAGGCTAGAAAAACAATTTTCTTTTGAAAAAAACAATTTACCAGATGCAACAAATCTTGACCATGCTATAGATTTATTGCCAGATAATGAAGCCACAGTTGAAGAAAAACAAATTTTGAAAGGGATTAGAAAATTTGGCGATACTGCAGTAAAACAGATTATGCGTACAAGGCTAGATGTAAGTGGTATTGAAAAATCAAAAACCTTTGAAGAATTATTGGTTATAATTGAAGAGTTACATTACTCTAGGTTACCTGTTTATAAACAAAATCTTGATGAAATTGTAGGTATGCTGCATACAAAAGATATGGTACCACATTTACATGAGCCCAGTAATTTTGTTTGGCAAAAAAATATTAGGCCGGCATTTTTTGTACATGAGCAAAAACTAATTGAAGATTTATTACAAGAGTTTAGAACTAAGCATATACATTTTGCAATTGTTGTAGATGAGTTTGGTGGCACATCTGGCATTGTAACTTTGGAAGATATAATGGAAGAAATTATTGGAGAAATTAAAGATGAGTTTGACGATGAAGAAAGTATTAATAAAAAAATTGATGACTATACTTACATTTTTGAAGGTAAATTAATGATAAATGATGCTTGTAAAGCCATGAATATTCCTGTAGAAACTTTTGATGAATTGAGAGGCGAAAGTGATTCTGTAGCTGGTTTATTGTTAGAAATAGCTGGAGCTTTTCCTCAAATAAATGAAGAACTACATCATCATGAATTTACATTTATACCACTACAAATAAGTAAAAATAGAATTGACTCTGTAAAAATTTTAATTGCACAACCATAACATGTTTAAATTTTTTTTATTTGTAATTTCTGTAGTAGGAATAAATGTTTTATTAACCGCTTGCAATAGTACCTACACATCAAAAAAAAGTGGATATTTTGCCATAGACTTACCTGCCAAAAAATATGTGCTTTTAAATGACCCAAATTTGCCGTATAGCTTTGAGTACCCTGCCTATGCCAACATTGTGAAGGATAGTACTTATTTTGATTCAAACCCAGAAAATGAATATTGGAGAAATATTGATTTTGGAACCCTGAATGCCAAAATATTTTTAAGCTATAAAGCAATTGGTGGTAAAGCTTTATATAAAGTTAAAACAGCAACAGGTGTTTATAAAGATTCTATTGGTATAAATGCCTATGATAAAATGGTGAACGATGCATTTAACCTTACCAATAAAAATGAAGATATTGCCACGTTTAAAAAAGATAGCCTTTTTACAACCTCCAATGCAATATCTGGCATATTATTTAAATTAGGTGGAGATGCTGCTACACAACGTCAATTTTTTATGACTGACACCACAAAAAACTTTTTAAGGGGTGCCCTATATTTTTACGCTGCTCCAAATGATGACTCCTTAAAACCTGTAGTTAATTTTATTCAAGCTGATATTGATAGGCTAATATCTACATTTAAGTGGAAAAATACGAGCAAATAAATATTTTTTTGCAAATAAAAGAAATATTTTTTCCGGCCATTTTATTAATGAAACAATCAACTAAAAATTTACAAGCCAAAGTTTTACACGTATTTTTGCAGTAATGATAGCCATTGACAATGTTTTACTAAGCGACCAAATTATTAACGATCATTTTGTATGTGATTTGAGCAGTTGCAAAGGTGCATGCTGTGTAGATGGTGACGCAGGAGCACCACTTAATAATAAAGAATTAAAAGATGTTGATGAAGTTTTTGCTGAGGTATTACCATATTTAAGAAAAGAAGGTATAGATGAAATAAATAAACAAGGCAGATACGTTTTCAATAAAGAATTTGGTTGGGTAACCCCAACAATAAATAACAAAGTTTGCGTTTATGGCATATATGAAGCAAACGGAACAGTAAAATGTGGTATTGAGCAAGCTTATTTAGATGGAAAAACAAAATGGAGAAAACCAATTAGCTGCCATCTTTTTCCCATTATTGTAAAAAAAAGTAACGATGGTTTAACGGAGTTTGCAAATTATGAACCTAGAGAAGATCATTGTAAAGCAGCATGTACATTGGGTAAAAAATTAAAAGTACCTGTTTATAAATTTTTAAAGGAGCCTATTATTAGAAAATTTGGTGAGCTATTTTATAATGCCTTAGATGCAACTGCCCAACATATAAAAGAAAAAAAATAATTACTACATGAAGTTTTTGGTAACAATAATAATTGCTTGTGTTTGTTTACAAGCTTGTACAGTAAACAAAGCTAAAATAGATAATAGCCTAGAAAATTATTTTAAAAAAAATGCTGTAGAAGGCTGTTTTACTATGTTGGATAATAGCACTGGAAAAATAGTAATTTATAATATGGCAATGGATACTAGTAGGGTATTGCCATCATCAACATTTGATATTGTTAATGGATTAATAGGCCTTGAGACTGGAAAAATTATTGATGAAAATATGCTCATAAAGTGGGATGGTGTGGCAAGGCCAAATACTAATTGGAATAAAGATTTAACTTTTACAGAAGCATTTAAAATAAATGCATCTCCTTATTTTATGCAGGTGGCTAAGAATATTGGAGCAGATAGTATGAAAATGTATATAGATACATTATCATACGGAAACAAATTAATTAAAGGTGCTTTAGATACTTTTTGGATGAATAATTCAATTAAAATATCGCCAGATGAGCAATTAGGTTTATTAAAAAGACTTTATTTTGACCAGCTTCCATTTAGGAAAAGTGTACAACAACAGCTTAGAGATGTAATGATTAAAGAAGATAATACTAGCTATAAATTAAGTTACACAGAAGGAATTGGCAAAGATGAACAAAGCAATAGTAACAATTGGATAGTTGGTTGGATAGAAGAGAATAGACACGTATACTTTTTTGCTCAATTAATAAAAGCTACTCCAAAAAACGAACCTGTAAAAGAATTATCTATTTCAATTTTGAAAAATATTTTGAAACAATATGATTTTTTTGAGGGAAAAAAATAAAATCCTTTATTGTTTTTTTAACATCACTGCACATTCAAATGCTTAATTTGCAGCTTACATGAACCTCAATTTTCAATACACATATTTACTTTGGTTATTAGCATTGCTACCCGTAGTGCTATTCATTTACTTTATTGCTAGGTATAAAAAGCAAAAGCAATTTGCAAAAATTGGCGACGCATACTTAGTAAATAAATTAACTGAACATTACAACAAAAATTCATTTGTAAGAAAGTTTCTGCTAACATTTTTTTCACTAGCATTAATACTTCTAAGTATAGCCAATTTGCGTAGCAATATTGGTATGCAAAAAGTAAATAGAAATGGAATAGACATTATGATAGCAATTGATGTAAGTAAGAGTATGCTTGCACAGGATGTGCCACCAAATAGGCTAGAAAAGGCAAAGCAACTGCTAAACAAATTAATAGATAAGCTAAGTAATGATAGGGTGGGGATTGTTGTTTTTGCAGGAAAAGCATATTTGCAAATGCCACTTACGGCCGATCATTCTGCAGCAAAAATGTATTTAGCAGCAGCTACACCAGAAACAGTACCTACACAGGGTACTGTTATTGGCGATGCTTTAAAAACTTGCTTTGCATCATTTAATAGTAAGGAAAATAAATATAAGGCTGTAGTATTAATTAGTGATGGAGAAGACCATGACGAAAATGCAATTGCTATTGCAGAAAAAATGGCTCAAACAGGTGTTATTATTAATACTGTAGGCATTGGCTCACCACAAGGTGCCCCCATAATGGATGCAACAACTAATGAGCTTAAAAAAGATGAACAAGGTAATACTGTAGTTACAAAATTAAATGAACTAGCTCTAACAGAAATAGCAAAAAAAGGCAATGGAAATTATATATTTTATAATAATACAGATGCTGTAGTTAGTACATTGTACAGTAAATTAAGTACACTAGAAGGGAGGGCAGTAGTAGATGATAGCTTGGTAAATTACAAAAGTTGGTTTCAAATATTACTATGTATAGCTTTAGCGCTTTTAATTATTGAGCTATTTATTAACGAAGTAAAAAAATCAAAATCAAAAAAAATACCAGCACTTTCTATTTTATTATTTTTATTATTAATGCAAAGCAACTCTTTTGCACAAAAAGAAAATAGCGTTATTCAAAAAGGAAATGAAGCATACAAAAAAAATGATTTCCCAAATGCTTTAAACAATTACAACCAAGTAATAAAAAATGATCAAAATAATGCTGTTGCCAATTTTAATTTAGGCAATGCTTTATACAAAACTAATAAACCTGAAGAAGCACTGGCAGCGTATGATAAGGCAGAACAAAATATGAAAAAACCTTTAGAAAAAAGTGATGTTAACTATAACAAAGGAGTAGTGTTACAAAACAATAAAAAATTGGAAGAGTGCATAACAACTTATAAAAACGCTTTAAAAATAAATCCTAATAATGTTAGTGCTAGGCACAATTTACAAATAGCTTTACAACAGCAAAAAAAGGAGCAAGATGAACAGGATAATAACGATAGCAAAGATAAAAAGCAAGATCAGAAAAATGATGGCGACAAAAATAATCAGCAACCAAAACCTAAACCTAGTAACATATCTAAGCAAGATGCTGCACAAAAATTAGAAGCATTATTACAAAAAGAAAAAGAGCTACAAGATAAGTTTCATAAAGTAAGTGCTTCAACTCCAGAAAAGCCAGAAAAAGATTGGTAGGGAAATTATGTAGCTCAATTATATTATAAAGAGTTAGTGAGCCTATTTATTTTTTAAAAACTTCAAAATGTTTCTTGCAAATATGTAACCTTTCATATTACAATGTACCTTGCAATGGTAAGAAAACAGGTAAAATTTTAACCAATTTTTATTAATTTATTATGCAACAATACTGTTCATCACTAACCCAATATAAGCGTTTAAAAACTAGAGAAGTAAAAGTTGGGAGATTAATTATTGGTGGCAACAATCCCATTCGCATACAAACAATGACAACTACTGATACGATGGATACTGATGCAACCGTAGCCCAATCAATTCGTTGTATACAAGCTGGAGCAGAATTAATACGTATTACTGCACCCTCAAAAAATGAAGCAGAAAATTTACAAAATATAAAAAATGAATTGGTAAAACAAGGATATAATACCCCTTTGGTTGCTGATATTCATTTTACCCCAAATGCTGCTGAAATAGCAGCAAAAATTATTGAAAAAGTAAGGGTAAACCCAGGTAACTATGTTGACAAGAAAAAGTTTGAGCAGATAGATTATACTGATGTGGAATATGGGGAAGAAATAGAAAGAATAAAAGAAAAATTTACCCCACTAGTTTTAATTTGTAAAGAGTATGGCACTGCCATGAGAATTGGAACTAACCACGGAAGCTTAAGCGATAGAATAATGAGCCGTTATGGCGATACGGCAAATGGAATGGTAGAAAGTGCAATGGAGTTTTTAAGAATTGCAAGAAGCCTGGATTACCATCAAATTATTTTAAGCATGAAAAGCAGTAATCCGTTAGTAATGGTACAAGCTTATCGTTTATTAATTACACACATGCAAGATGAGTTTGGTGAATGCTATCCATTGCACCTTGGTGTTACAGAAGCTGGTGATGGGGAAGATGGTAGAATAAAATCAGCCATAGGAATTGGAAGCTTATTGGAAGATGGTATTGGTGATACTATAAGGGTAAGCCTTACTGAAGATCCAGAATTTGAAATACCAGTTTGCAAAGATTTAGTAGAAAAGTATATAAGTAGCATCGATAAAGAAGTTGGTAGTAGGCAAGGAGAAGTTGACAAAGTACAAGAGGCAAATACAAATCAACAATCAACAACCAACAATCAACAATTATCCTATAATCCTTTTGAGTATAAAAAACGTAGCAGTAATGCTGTAAAAAACATAGGTGCAAAAAATGTTCCCATTGTAATGGCTGATTTTATGTTGGCTCAAACAATTACCCCCACTGATTTGCAGGCTATAGGGTATAGGTATGATGCAGCAATTGATAAATGGAATATTGCAGATGCAGCCGCAGATTATATGTACACTGCCAATAAATTAATTGATTTTGCATTGCCGGGTACGTTAAACTTTATTTGTGATCATCAAGTTTGGCTACATGCAAATACAGATGTACAAAAATGTTTTCCATTATTTACCCCTTACCAATATGTAGATTCATCAAAAAAACATCCTATACTTAATTTTATTTCAGTTTGTGTAGATGAAGAAAATACAGCTTTAATAAAAAAAATAACAACAGATAATACAGTGGTTTTATGCATATATTCTACAGCACAAAATGCTATGCAACAACTACGTACTTTTATAAACAACATTACTTTGCAACAAATCTATTGCCCAGTAATATTAGCTGTAGAGAGTATGCAAACTACAATAGATGCTCAGTTAATTACATTTAGTACAACTGCAGGGGCAGTTTTTTTAGATAGTATGGGAGATGGGATTTGGTTAATGAACGACCCATCTAAAATTGAAAATACGGTAGTAAGTGGTCGTACTTATTTACCGGCTACAAATAATCACCAATTTTTAAATAATAGCAGTTTTTCTATTTTACAAGCAGTAAGAACTAGGATATCAAAAACAGAATATATAAGCTGCCCTAGCTGTGGCCGTACCTTATTTGATTTACAAGAAACTACTGCCAAAATTAGAAATGTAACCAATCATTTAAAAGGGTTAAAAATAGCCGTAATGGGTTGTATTGTTAATGGGCCTGGAGAAATGGCAGATGCTGATTTTGGCTATGTAGGCAGCGGTGTAGATAAAATTACTTTGTATAAAGGCAAAGAAGTAATTAAGAAAAACATTAATAGTGATGTTGCTGTAAATGAATTAATAAAATTATTAAAAGATAGTGGTGTGTGGATTGATGCTTAATTGCAACAAAAAATTAATCATAAATTTTTAAGTAAATTTTGTTTTATATCTTCCATTTTTTCTACTGAAAAATTTAATTTAGCTTTCGTAAAATTTAAATCATCAGCACTATTTATGGGTAATAAATGTACGTGTGCATGTGGTACCTCTAACCCTATAACGCTTATACCACAGCGTTTGCATGGTAAAGTTTTTTCAATAGCTGCTGCAATTGGTTTTGCAAATAACAATATGGCAGATAAATATGTATCAGGTAAATCAAATAATTTATCAACCTCTATTTTAGGGACAACAATAGTATGGCCTTCTACTAGGGGGTACACATCTAAAAAAGCAAGAAAATTATCATCTTCTGCAATTTTGTAAGAAGGTATTTCTCCATTAATTATTTTTGAAAAAATTGTCATAAAATATTTTTATAAAAATGTTTACATACAAAAAAGCCCTCTTTTTATTAAATGAAGGCTTTTATATTAAATAATTATACAGTAATATCTAATACTTTAAATTTTAAAACACCAGCAGGTACGGTTACTTCAGCAACTTCACCAATGGTTTTACCAAGCAAGCCCTTACCAATAGGAGAGGTAACAGATATTTTTCCAGTTTTTAAATCGGCTTCGTTTTCAGATACAATTTGGTAAGTAACTGTTTTTTTTGTACCCATATTTGTAAGGGTAACTTTAGTTAAAATGCTCACTCTGCTAGTATCTATAGTACTTTCATCAATAATTCTAGCTGTAGATAATACACCTTCTAAATAATTAATTTTAGCTTCAAGCATACCTTGAGCCTCTTTAGCAGCATCATATTCAGCATTCTCTTTTAAATCGCCTTTTTCTCTTGCCTCAGCTATTGCAGCACTTGCCGCATGCCTATCTACAGATTTTAATTTGTGCAAATCTATCTGTAGTTTATCAAAATTAGCTTGGGTAACATAATTAGTATCTGCCATAAAAAAAGTTTAGTCTATTATAAAAAAAATACAACGCTCCGTAATATTTGAAGCGTTGCAGTGAGTACAAATATAGTGAAAAATAAAAAAATATTTTACTATACAATTAATTTTAATTTCATCAGTTTTTGCAGTATTATATCAGCCATTTTAAAAAAAGCTTCGTTACTGTAGCCTGCAATATGTGGAGTAATTAATACATTTGGTTGGTTTATTAAAAAATTAAAGGCTACTTTTTGCTCCTGTGTTAAAGTTTCTAATTTTTCATTTTCAATAACATCTAAAGCAGCACCACTAATGGTATTACTTTTTATAGCTTTTATTAACGAACTAGTATTAATAACATTACCCCTACTGGTATTAATGAGTAATGGTTTGTTTTCAACTAATTCAAAAAAATTATCATCAACCATATTTTTTGTATAGCTGCTCAAGGGTACATGAAAACTGATAACCGATGCTTTTTTACAAATTTCTGCCATTGTACTTTCTACAATGTATGCATTACCAAACCCTTTTTTGTACTTATCATACACCAATACAGTAGCGTTAAAATGTTGTAATAACTTGGCAAATGCTGCACCAGTATTTCCATATCCTATAATGCCTATTGTACTCCCCATAATTTCTGAACCTCTGTTTTCATCTCTTATCCATTCTCCATTTTTTACCTCATTGCAAGCTTTAATTATGTTGTTTTTCATACAAAGCATCATCCCTAAAGTTTGCTCTGCTACTGCATTACAATTGCCTTCGGGGCTACTTATACAAATTATATTTTTACTATTTGCGTATGGCACATCTATTAACTCCATACCACTTCCTAGCCTTCCTATCCATTGTAAATTTTTACCAGCATCAATTATTTGTTTATCAATTGCTAATCTGGTAGTAACAAGTAAGCCAGTAACATGGGGTATTTTTTGCAATAACTCAGTATAGGTTATATTAGGCTCATAATTAATAACATACCCTTTTTTTGTAAAAGAATTTATTAGGTGTTCATGAACCTTGGCAGTAATTAAAATCATATTACATGGCGGCAATTACGCTTATTTCTATATTTACATTTTTTGGTAATCCTTTTACTGCAACAGTTTCTCTTGCCGGATAATTACCAGTAAAATAGCTTCCGTATATTTCATTTACCTCAGCAAATAAAGCCATATCAGTTAAAAAAATTGTAGTTTTTATAATGTTTTCAAAACCAAGTTTTGCTTCGCTTAAAATGGCTTCAATGTTATTCATCACTTGGTTTGTTTCTTCAGCTATGCTACTGTTTAATAGGTTTCCTGTTTGTGGGTCAAGAGCTATTTGGCCTGAAACAAACAACATATTACCTGTAGATATGGCTTGGTTGTATGGCCCAATAGGTGCAGGGGCTAGGCTAGTTTTTATTATATTTTTTTGCACAATATTTTTTTTAATTACACAAATATATCCTCTTTATACCACGTATTTTTGCAAAAATAATAAAAATGAAATTTGTTATACTTTGTTCAGATGATGATTGGCAACATCTACAGCAAGCAGAAAAAAATTGTGAGCTATTACGAGTTCTTTCAATTGATGAATTTTTAGCTGTACAACAAGCAGATGCATATTTTAATTTACTACAGCCACAAACTAAACCCTTGTATACAGGCATACAAGCTCCAATTTTTATTAATGATGTACTATCTACATTAAAAGAAAATAATTATGCTGAAAATGTTTTAAGAGTGCAAAGTTGGCCAGGGTTTATAGGTAAAGAAATATGGGAAATAGCTGGTAAAATTACTCCAAAAGTTGAAAATATTTTGCAAACTTTACAAAAAAAATACATACAAGTAAATGATACTGTAGGTTTTGTAACTACAAATACCATTGCTATGATAATTAACGAAGCATATTTTGCATTGGGCGAAAACGTAAGTACAGTAAGAGATATAGATACAGCAATGAAACTTGGCACCAATTACCCTTATGGGCCTTTTGAATGGGCATCTTTAATAGGTATACAACATATTAAGCTGTTGTTACAAAAATTAGCTTTGCAAAATGCCAAATACTCTCCAGCACCCTTTTTAATACAACAACGTAATTAGCATGGGTTTAATTTTAAATATAGATACTGCTTTACAGCAAGCCATTGTTAGTATTACTAATAACGGAATAATTTTAGCAGAAATGATAAACGATTTGCAAAAAAACCATGCAAGTTTTTTACATGTTGCTATTAATGATTTGTTAAAAAATAACAACATAAATCCACAGCAATTGTCAGCTATAGCTACTACAATTGGTCCAGGTTCTTATACCGGTATACGTGTAGGTTTAGCCACTGCAAAAGGATTATGTTATGCATTACAAAAGCCATTAATTACTATCAATAATTTAGAATTGATGGCAAAAAATGCAATTATTAATTTTAATTTTGATAAAAAAACATTGTTTTGCCCTATGATAGATGCACGCCGATTGGAGGTTTTTTATGGCATGTATGACTATGATTGTAAAGAACTTATACAACCTCAGGCATTGGTGTTAAATGCTAATAGTTTTGAAGATATTTTACAAAAAACTTTTGTTTGTTTTTTTGGAGATGGTATGAAAAAGTTTAAAAATATATGTAAAAGTACCAATGCTATTTTTATAGAAATTGGTTCGTTAAGCAATGCTTTAAATGAACTTTCTTTTGAAAAATTTATAGATCAGAATTTTACTGATAATAGTAAAATATTACCCATGTATGCTAAAGAATTTTTTAGCAATTAATTGATGTTGCAACATGTTTTAACATTTTATAATTTTAGATATACTAGTTAAACAGTATATTTGCATGATTAAAAAATTGTATAGCTCATCTCAAAAATTCTTATTTCAAAATGGTCGCAACTCAAACCGAAATGGAGGCAAAGGCAACATTAAAGTCTACCGACAACGTACTTAAAATTAACTACCACAATTTAAAAAAAGCTGCTCTTGTACTTAGGGCTCTAAATCATAAATTGAGGCAACAAATTATTACCTTAATTGAAACCGAAAATAAAATTACGGTTACAGAAATTTATGTACGTATGCGTTTAGAGCAATCTGTTGCATCTCAACATTTAGCAATTTTACGTAAAGCAGGTATTGTAGTTACACAACGTGATGGTAAATTTATTTATTACACAGTAAATTACAAACGTATAGATCAAATTAATACAATTGTAGAAGACTTAATTGCTTAATATCATTGTAAAAAGGCATAAAAAAGCGGATGATATTTCATCCGTTTTTTTTTATTGTAAATTGCAACAATTTTTAAATTATTTATATGTTTATAAAACAAATATATACGGCTTGCTTAAGTGAAGCTGCTTATTATATAGAAAGTAATGGAGAGGCAGCTATAATAGATCCTTTAAGAGATATTGATGCTTACATAGCTTTAGCTAAAGAGAGAAATTGTGTTATAAAATATATTTTTGAAACCCACTTTCATGCAGATTTTGTAAGCGGCCATATTGATTTAAGTAAGGCTACAAATGCACCCATAATTTATGGCCCAGGCGCCAACACAAATTTTGCAGTTACTAATGCTACAAATGGACAAGTTTTTAAATTAGGAAATTTACAAATAGAGGTTATACACACCCCGGGTCATACGTTGGAAAGTACTTGCTATTTGTTGTATAACGAAAATAAAGAACCACATGCCATATTTACTGGCGATACACTTTTTGTAGGAGATGTGGGCAGGCCAGATTTAAGTAGTGGCAGCATGAGCAGCGAAGAGCTGGCTGATATTATGTACGAAACCATACACAATAAAATTTTGCCCTTGGCAGATAATATAATTGTATACCCAGCACATGGGCCTGGCAGCAGTTGTGGTAAAAATTTAGGGCCAAATACTTTTAGTACAATTGGAGAAGAGCGTATAAATAACCATGCTCTACAGCCAAAATCTAAAGATGATTTTATACAATCGGTAACAACTGGTTTGCAGCAGGCACCGGTGTATTTTGCAGTTAATGCTAGTATAAACCAAAAGGGTTACGATGCCATAAACGATGTAAAAATAAGAGGTAGTAAGGCTATTAGTGTAGCAGAGTTTAAAAATTTATCTAAAACAGATATAGTAGTTTTAGATACAAGGCCAGCAGCAGAGTTTACGCAAGGTTTTATACCAGGTTCCATATTTATTGGTTTAGAAGGTAGGTTTGCAGAGTGGGCAGGTTGCCTAATACCATTTACAAAAAATATTCTGTTGGTAACGCCAGTAGGCAAGGAAGAAGAAACTGTGGTAAGGCTTGCTAGGGTAGGGTTTGATAAAATGATTGGGTATTTAGATGGAAGTTTTGAAGCATGGAAAAATGATGGGCAAAGGTTTGATATGATTGTAGATGTAGAGGCTGATGAGTTGATAATGGATATACCCCACGATCCTAATTTGGTAGTTGTAGATGTGAGAAAAGAAATGGAGCATGCTCAAGGGCATTTAAAAGATTCTATCAATTTGCCACTAAGCAATATGACAGATGTTGCACTCCTATCTCAATTTGAAGAAAATGAAAATTTGTATGTACACTGTGCTGGCGGTTACAGAAGTGTAATTGCACTATCAATGTTAAAAAAACAAGGCATTCACAATGTAAGAAATGTAGTAGGTGGTTGGGCTCAAATAAAAGAACAAAAAGAAGCTCAAATAGAGCAAGATGATAGTGTTTTAAATTAAATTATCAACAGCATAAATATTTACTACACAGCCCATTATTTTTATGGGCTGTGTGCTTTTATAGCCTTTTTCAGCAGTAGTACCGGCTATACGCTACTATCTTTTTTTGCTTCAAAGGCAAGCAAAAAAAGTATAGCCGCTGCTATCCGGCAGCCGGTTATCAGTCCTCATATGTTGGGCTATAAAAAGTAGTATTTCTTGTAAACAAAATTTACAAGTTCAACATTAAATTTGCATCAGGGCAATTTTGTAAATATTTTTCAGCATCATCAATAGCACATACACCTGGGTAATCTCCTTCATACAAATCTATTTGTTGTATAATTTGAAAGTGTATATGTGGTGGCCAATTACCGTTTTCATTAGGCTTTCCAAAATGTGCAAATTCTTCTCCTCTAGTAATAAACATGCCCTTGCGTAATGGAGCTAAATCTGCAATAGATAAATGACCGTACAAAGTATAAAAAGCAGTAGTTTCTAAATTATGTTGTAAAATTATCGTAGCTCCATAATCACCAAAATTATCGTTAAAAGCAAAACTATGCACCATACCGCCAAGCGGTGCAAATACTGCTGTACCTGCAGCTCCCCAAATATCTACCCCTAAATGTAGCGTTCTGTTTTGTGTACCATCAAATAAATTACTACGCTTATACAATACCCTATTTTCATTGTAGCCTCCAATGCCATAATTAGCGTTTTCGGCTTTTAATGTACTATTTACCCAATTGCTAAATTGGTCAGTATCAGCAATAAGTTCAGGATTTATTTCTGTATTAATTTCCGTAAAATTAAAAGGTATTATTTT
>JANMAV010000237.1:0-13072 GCA_031360055.1 Ferruginibacter sp. | reverse complement strand
CAATGTTTAAACATTGATTAGTTATTTTTAACTTTATTTTTTAAAACACAAAATGGCTTCATTACACAATGAAGCCATTTTATATACTTAATTTTTAAAAATTACTGCTTGGTTGTAGCATTATCTGCGTCGCTAATCCATAATGTTGTAGCATCAGATCCGTTTTTTTGAACGTATGCTTTACGCTCTTTATCTAACAAACGCTCTTTACGTTTTCCTAGTATTGTTTTTATTTTTGCACGTCTCTCTACGTTTAATGCCTCAAGTTGCTGAGCTTTAGCAGCTTCATTGGTATTATTTAAAATAGCATTAGCTTTTTGAGAGTATGTTTGGTTTATATACTTTAATTGCATTTTTTGATAATCGCTAAGTTTTAAGGATGCAATAATAGCAGCTTGGTTTTCATCAAATTTATCAGCACTTTGCCTATCAGTAATTATGTTAGTGTACATAACTTTATTAGCACTGTCAATGTTTTTTAAGCCTTGCTCTCTATATGCCATGCTCATACTATCTTTTTGTAAGTCAGCTATACTATCTCCAGCTAAACGTAACGAATCGTTATATTTTAAACCAATAATAGTTGAATCTCTAAGCAATTTTTTTTGTGCCACAGCTTTTTTAAATTTTGCAACAGCAACTGCTTCTTTATTGGGAGCTTTTTTGTATTTTTTACTTTTTTTAGTTTGTGCATTTGCACTAAATATGCTTAAAATAACAGCAGCAAATAAAATTATTTTTTTCATAATGATAAATTTTTAGGGGTATTTTCAATTATTGTGCCAATAAAAAAAAATGTTTAAAACTTATTTAGCCATATTTGCTTTTTAAATATCGAATTATCGTTATTTTAAGTGTAAAACAGCTTTTAAATTATGTTGAAAAAATTTTTATTAGATATTTTAATAGACCCTGTTAGCAAAAAGCAATTATTTTATAACGAAGTAGAAAATGTATTATTTGCAGATAAAGAACATTATTTTAAAGTGGAAGAAGATGTAGCCATAGTTTTAGTAGATAATCAAAGCAATCAACAATCTCCCTTGCACCAAGCTGAGAAAACGAGTTTTAATTATGTAGAGCATTATAAGAATGATGCAGACATAAATAATTATTTTGCTCCTAATGAAACTATAACCACAAAAAACGAAAGAAAAAGGAATAGAGAAGCCATAGTAAGTAAAGTTGAAAAAAATACAAAATTAATTTTAGATGTAGGATGTGGAGAAGCTTGGGTAGCAAAACATTTTACAAATAAAAATATACATGTTGTAAGTATGGATGTGGCGCCACAAAACCCAATACAGGCTTTAAAAAACATACATAATGAACATCATGCTGCTGTAGTAGCAGATGTGTTTAACCCTCCTTTTGCTGTAAATAGTTTTGATGTAATTATTGCTTCAGAAATTATAGAGCATTTGTATGATCCTAAAATATTTATACAAAAGTTACTACCATTACTTACAAAAAATGGAAAGCTTATTATTGTAACACCTTATAACGAAAAACTTACTTATCATACTTGTGTGCATTGCAACCACCCTACCCCATCAAATGCTCACTTATATAGTTTCAATAAAAAAAACTTTAAAAGTTACTTACCAGCCAATATTCACAAAATACAATACAGCATTTTAAATAATAAATATTTTACAAAATTAAAATTGTACAACATCATTAATTTTTTACCATATCAAATATGGCAAAAAATTGATAGGGTTGTAAATAAAATAATAGGAAAAGAATCAGTTTTTTTAATTGAAATTTATAAACCTATTTAATATGCTGGCAAAAAATTTACTATTTGATAACAGCAATAATTTTATTAAAAAATCTGGCATTTTAATAATAAGTTCAGCAGCAAAATTTTTAATACAAGTTTTGGTTTTGGTTCTTTTTTCAAGAAAATTAACTCTTGAAGACTATGGTAAGTATCAGTACGCATGGATGCTATTAAATATTTTTAGTGTTGTAACACTTTTTGGGTTATCACAATTGTTACTTACCACAACGATGAAGAATTTTAAGTATTTTTTTTTAGCTAACAGACAAAAAAATATTATTGTTCTACTACTAATTTATCTTATTGCTTGTGGTTATATTTATTTCTTTGTAACTACACTAACCCATACTCAAAAACTTTTATTTTGTATAGTATTAGTTTTACAAAACATCAGTTTCGTAGCTGAAAGTATTGCTATTAGAGAAGGGTTTTTTAAAAAAATTTTACTTGCCAACATTGCTTATATAATTTTATTCTTAGCAGTTCACATGTATTGTTTTTTTTACACTTACTCCTTCACAATTTTATTAGCTGTTCTTATTTTTGCATGTTGTTTAAAAACTTTAATAATATATACTTGTGTAAGAGAACGAATTTTAATTACTAGCATTGTACAAAATACAGATAACATTGGCGCTGAATGGTTTTATTTAGGTTTAAACGATGTATTTGGCATTATAGTAAAGTGGATTGACAAATGGGTAATACTATTATTTCTACCATTAATTAATTTTGCTGTTTATTTTAATGGTACATACGAAATTCCAATTTTTGCTTTATTAGTTACTGCAATAGGAAGTATATCGCTTAGCGAAATGGCAACAGTAAAACCTACTGATTTAAATACGATAAAAATAATTATGCAAAGACAGGTGCTATATCTGTCAACTATCATTTTACCAAGCTTTGTTTTTTTGTGGTACAACAGCAGCAATTTGATAACATTATTTTTTGGAGAAAAATATATGGCCTCTATACCTATTTTTAATATATCTATTTGGGTGCTTCCTGCCCGAATCATTTACTCAACAACCATTTTGCAAGTTTACAACAAGAGTAAAATTATTGTAAAAGGAGCAGTTTTAGATTTTATAATTGTTATAATTTTAATGCTATGCTTATATCCTACTTTCAATATGTTAGGCATAGCTTGGGCTTTTGTAATTTCTACATACATTCAAATATTATACTATCTACTTCAATCTGGCAAGATTGTAAATTTGAAAATTTTTGATTTTTTTCCAACAAAAATGTTACTGCTATTTGTTGCTATAAGTATGATTTTACCTGCAGGTACTTATATTATTTGCAAACAATTAAATTCAATTACTACATTAACTATTAATATTTTTGTGTGTGTATTAACAATTCTTAGCCTGTATATTCTTAGTAGTAAGTACACTCTTAAAAATAATAATTAAAATGGCCCTAAACAATAAAAAAAATATTAAAAGCACAGCTGATACTGGCTTTGGCACCAACGCATCTAGCTATGGTGGCCGTTTTTTAAATAAAGATGGCAACCCCAATATCATTAAAAGGGGTATTCCCTTTTTTGAAAGGTATAGTTGGTTTCACAGTATGCTATCTGTAAGTAGGTGGCGATTTTTTTTTACTATACTTTTTGTGTACATATCGGTAAACTTATTATTTACACTCACGTATTATTTAATTGGTGTACAACATTTAAGTGGGCTAAACCCTATATCAGAAAAAGAAAAATTTATTGAAGCTTTTTTCTTTAGCACACAAACATTTACTACGGTAGGTTATGGCAGAATTGCTCCAGTTGGTGTGGCTATGAATGCAGTGGCATCTTTTCAGGCTCTTATTGGGCTGCTTAGTTTTGCCTTAGCTACTGGTTTAATGTATGGTAGGTTTAGTAGACCTAAAGCATACGTAAAGTTTTCTGAAAATGCAATAATTGCCCCCTTTAACAATGCTACAGCTTTAATGCTTAGGCTAGCACCATTTAAAAACACCACCTTAACTGATGCTATTGCTAAAATAACTTTAATAATGGCCATTAAAGAAAACGACAAATTTGTAAATAAATTTTACAATTTAGAGTTAGAGTTGCCAACAATAAATGCCCTAACCCTTAGTTGGACCTTAGTGCACCCTATAACCACAGATAGCCCTTTATATCAATTTTCGACAGATGATTTTAATAATACAAAGGGTGAGATAATTGTTTACATAAAAGCATTTGATGATATGTTTAGCAATACTGTTATTGCCAGAACATCATACACATTTGACGAAATAAAATATGGGGTAAAATATGTTCCAATGTTTTACAGAGATGATGCTTTAGAAACTACTGTACTTGAATTAGATAGGATAAATGAAACTACAGCAGTAGAATTAAACCTTGAAACAATTTAAAATTTAGGACACTTTATAGCATTTAAACTGCTATTATCTCTATCTAAAAACTTTTGGTAAGTAAGAGATACTTCATACCCACCCCTACCTGTACTAGCCCTTTTTAGGCCAGATATATTAATGTCATAACTTACAGCTATAGCTATTGGCCTATTTTCTAATTTTATAACTGGTATTATAGCATCATTAAACCGTACATAAGCACCACCATGTATGAGGTATGTAGGACTTTCAGGATCATCTAACTTTTGTGTTACCAATAGCCCAACAATAGTTTCTTTAAAAGCACCTTGTTTACTAAAATCTCCTTCAAAAGTTAGGTATGAATAATCAGTCAAATTGTTTCTAATACCAGCAGATGCTACCCATTTTGGGGTTAATTCAATTTTTGAATTACTATAAAATGTAATTTTTTTCGATTTATTTAAATGGTGATAAGCCAACCCAACATATAAATTATTATCAATATTATCTCCCAATTGAGCATTAAAACTCATACCAACTGTACCATCCAAATACGAAAAATTAGGATTTGCAAATGTTTCACCCGTGGCTAAAGTTGGATTATAGGTAGTACCATCAAATTGGTTGTTGGTAGTTATCTTACTTCTATCTACTCTACGCTGTACATAGCCACCCATAAAGGCCAAGCTTAAGTACATATTTTTTTCTTCGCTTAAGTTTTTATGAAAATTAATTGCTGGTAATAAATGGGTAGATGTGAAACTGATATCGCCTGCTCTATCATATAAAACTTGCCCTCCAATGGTAATAAAATCGCTTGCCTGCCCAACAGGTACTTTATACTCTACATTGCCCGATACGGTTTTGTAAGCATTGGTAAAACTTGTCCATTGAGATCTATACACAGTTTGCACCCGTACATCTCCACTAAAAAGCCCAGCTAATGCAGGGTTACGTAAAAGTGGTGTTTCAAAAATTTGAGAAAAGTGTATATCCTGCCCAAAGCTTATAGTTGTATATAAACTAAAGCATAATATAATTAAATATTTTTTATTAAAACTAGTGTTCATTTTTGTTTGGCTATTGTATAGCTATATAAATAACGTAAAATGCTTGGTTTTGTTTTACAGCACAGACACTAACTTATAAAGTTCATTTATTTATCTTATTAAAGTAACGTTTCCTTTATAAACCAGTGTTGAATTATTATCGCATTGTATTTCTATGTAATACACAAACACATCTGCCTGCAATTTTTGTCCTTTAAAAGTACCGTCCCAACCGGCAGTTGCATCATTTGCTTTGAAACTGTATTTTGCAAAAACTTCTTCACCCCATCTATCAAATATTCGAGCTTGTTTTATTGTAAATAAACCAGTACCCCTTGGGTAAAAAACCTCATTCATTCCATCGCCATTTGGCGAAAATGTATTCGGTATAAAAACATTAGCATTGTTACAGAGCACAAATACATTTACAAGAGATGATGCTTTACAACCACCGGCATTAGTTACAGTAGCTTTATACTCCGTTGGTAAATTAGGTTTTACAGTTAGTGATGGACTATTAAAACCTACAACCCATGTTGAAGGAGTCCACATTACATTTACCACATCAGCAGATATAATTGGGGTAAGCACAATGGTTTGGCCTACATTTATTGTTTTATCTGTACCTGCATTTACAGTTGGTAATGCATTAACTTTTACAGCAAAACGTACCGTATCAGTAAAACAATTTTTATCATCAAAACCTACAGCCGTGTAAGTGGTAACACCAACTGTTGTGGGTTTAGCTATAACAGTTGGGCCAGTACTTACATTTAGAGAAGCAGTTGGGCTCCACATATAAGTGGCAGCACCGCTTACCTTTAAAATAGCTGTTTCGCCGAGGCACAAGGTATCAGTTGGGCCAGCCATCATTTTAAATGGATAGTTTACCCTTACTATGATACTATCTACTTTGGTGCAATTATTAACAGAAGTACCGGTTACAAAATATTTAGTTACAGAATCTGGTGTTGCAATGGGCATATCACAAGTAGTGCAGCTAAGCCCTGCAGCTGGGCTCCATGTATAGGTATTAGCGCCTGTTACTGAAATGGTTTGCCCTGCATTTTCACAAATACTTATATCGTTGCTTGCTACAACATTTGGTTGTGCAAAAACTTCAATACTACTATAAGCAGTATCCATACAACCGCTACTATTTACAGCAGTTAATGTATCTTGGTATATGCCAGCAGTGGTATAAACAAATGGCTGTAAGGTTTGCCCAGTATCCAATCTATTATTACTAAACTTCCAAAGCCATTTAATGGCAGATGTATCTCCGTTTAATAAGTTACCACTAAACGTAGCACTTAAAGGAGCACAACCGTTGGCAGTTTGAGTAATACTTACATCAGGTGTTAAAACAACCTTAACAGGTAATTGAGCAGTAGCTGTATGGGTACAGCCTGATTGTGTATTTGAAGTTAGTTTTACATAATACAAACCTGGTGCTGCATAAAAATGAGTAGGTGCAGGATCTGTAGATGTGGTACCATCACCAAAATCCCATACGTACCCAGTAATTACATCATTACTAGTAGTATTATTTGTAAAAGTTACAAACCCATTGCTACAACGCAAAAGAGTATCAGCAACAAAAGCAGCTTGTACGCCACTAACTTTTATGGTGTCTATCCCATCAATTGGTACCGTACAACCAGCTGCATCCTTTAATATCATTTTAGGTACATAAATACCAGGTATATTATAAGGATGTGAAACTATAGAATCAGTTGTGGTTAAGGTTGTACCATCATTAAAATCCCATACAAATGATGCTCTATCCATAGTTGTTGCAGTAAATGTTACATTTAAAATACTACACCCACTTATTGGTGTATATGTAAACGTACCACTAGGGCCTCTTACAGTTATTTGTAATGTTTTTATAGAAACACAACCTCCTGCACTAGTTACTGTTAGTTTTGCAGTATAGTTACCAGCAACATTATAAAAATGCTGTGGGTTAGGCTCAGTGGTAGTACCTGCACCATCTCCAAAATCCCAAACAAAACTTTGTTGAAATGAAGATGTATTAGTAAACTGAACAATTAGAGGAGGACATGTACTTGTGGTGTTATTTGTTGTAAAATTTGCAATTGGTGTATTAATTTTCACATATTGAAGCCTTGTGAAAGTGTTTGTACAGCCATACAAATCAGTTACTTTAAGGGTTACGGTATAATTACCATCAGCTAAATAATTGTGTGTAGGCTCTATTTGTGTACTTGTGCCACCATCTCCAAAGGTCCATAAATAAGTTATAGAATTACCAATAGATTGATTGAAAAATTTTATGGGTTTATTTGGGCAAGATGCTGTATCGTTGCTAAAAAACATAGCTGATGGTGTAGCAATTGTAATTAAATTTAGTTTAAATAAACTATCCTTACAACCATAACTATCTTGTACAACTAAGCTTACAGAATATACTCCTGTATTATTATAAGTATGTTGAAATGGAGGTGCTGATAGGGTATCTAAAATACCATCACCATAATTCCAATACCATGTAGTTATTGGATGAATACCATCTGTTGTAGATTGATCTAGAAAAACTACTGAAGATGCTGGGCAGGTACCAATAGAATTGGGAGTAAATGCTGCTAAAGGCCCATTTACTCTAATATATTGTAATTTTTTAAGCGTATCCTTACAATTATTTACATCAGTAATAATCAGTTGCACATCGTAAAAACCTGCTGCTAAATAGGTATGTGTTGCGTTATTACCTGTTGTTGTAGTACCATCTCCAAAATCCCATTCGTAATTAGATATTGCAGGGAAAGCTTGGGTAGATGTAGCTATAAATGTGGTGGCACCATTTTTACATAACTCTGTTATTGTAGCAGTAAAAGCAGCTTGTTCATCAGCAACTATTACTGATCCCATTTTAATATAATCACAACCTGTACTATTATTATGCGTTGTTTGTGTAATAGTATAGGTGCCTACTGCAGCATACGTATGCACTGGGTTTTGTTGGGTAGATGTTGATCCGTCTCCAAAATCCCACATCCAAGTATCGGCAGCTATTGATGCATCAATAAATGTTTTAGTGTATTTATTATTACAATCATTTGCAATGTTAAATGCTCCAATTGGTGCTTTAATATACACATAATCAGTAAGTGTTAGGGTATCATTGCACCCATTATTGCTTACTATAAGTGTTACAGAAAAAAAGCCAGTATCTTGATAAGAATGATTAGGATTTTGAGTAGATGAAGAACCGCCATCACCAAAATTCCAAATCCAACTGGTTATGGTACCTGTGCTTTGATCTAAAAAATCTACAGGAAACATGGCACATACACTTGGTGGGTTAGCAATAAAATTTGCAGTAGGTTTTGTGGAGGCAATAATGCCTTGTGGTACTACAACAGTATCTGTACAGCCACCGGCAGTTGTAACTATTAATTGTATATTATATGAACCAGTTGCAAATGTATGAGTTGGGTTTACAGCATTAGAAACTGGTGAACCATCACCAAAATTCCATTCATAACTTACAATTGGATCAATTGATGAAACTGTAGAACTAAAAGTATTGGTTAGCGGAGCACAGCCTGTTTTTGGTAAGTTAGTAATAGTAGCTACAGGTGGCTGTATAATTACATAATTTGTTTTTATTAATGTATCAGTACAACCATTTGTGTTTGTTGTAATTAATGTAACTGTATAACTACCTGTTGCAGTATAAGTATAAGATGGATTATTGGTAGCATCAGTACCTCCATCTCCAAATAACCATTGGCTTGTAACGGTGCCTGGGGTATTATTGGTAAAATTTACTGTAAGTGGAGCACTGCAAGAAGTTAAAGGGCTACCACTAAATGCAGTTGCAGGTTTAGCAAAAACAGTTATTGGTTTTGATTGAGTAGCCGTACAACCTCCAAAATTACTCACTAAAGTAATGGTGTAATTACCAGGAGTTGTATATGTTTTAATTGGGTTAACTGCTGTTGAATTTGTTGCATCTCCAAAATCCCATTGTACAGAAATAGGAGTAGGCATTGATGTGTTAGTAATTGAAATTGCAGTGCCCACACATGCTGATATCGGAGCTGTAAAATCTGCACTTACCGTACCAATAACAACTGCGTTTGGATGTGTTGTAGTATCAGTACAGCCACTACTATTAGTAACTATTAACTGCACAGTATAACTACCTGGTGCTGTATACGTATGAGATGGATTTGTATTTGTTGAGGATCCTCCATCGCCAAAAAACCATTGATAACTGAGAGTGCCCGTACCAGTTGATTGGTTTTGGAAATTTATAGTTTGTGGAGGTGAGCAACCAGTTGCTGCATTATTAGTAAAAACTGCATTAACACCTGAGCTAATAGTAATATAATTTGTTTTTGTAAGCGTTTTTGTACAACCATTACTGTTTGTAATTCTTACAGATACATTAAAATTACCTGCTGCTAAATATATATGGCTTGGGTTTGATGCTGTACTGGTATTTCCATCTCCAAAATCCCAAAGCCAATTTGTTATGGTTCCTGAACCTGCTGTACTAGCATCGTTAAATTGTACATTTAGAGGAAAACAGCCGGTAGTGGGTGTGCCAGTAAAATTTACCGTAGGTAAAGCAAAAACCGTAATGTATTGTGTTTTTGTTATTGAATCTTTATCGCCAGCAGCGTTAGTAACCACTAATTTTACAGAATATGTACCAGGGTTAAAATATGTTGCTGATGGATTTTGTAAAAATGAAACTGTACTGTTTCCTAAATCCCATTTCCATTGTGTTGCTCCTCCAGTACTTTGATCAGTAAAGTTTACTACTAACGGTGCACAACCATTAAGTGGCGTAGCCGAAAATTGGGGAACTAACTGAGCCTGTAAAGAAGTTATCATAAGCATAAATAAAACCGTTAGGCTTATATTGCTTCTGAGCATTTTTGTGCCCATGGGATTAATAATTTATAAATAGGAAGTGCAAAATTAGCAATTATGTATGAGTAAATACTGTATATAAACTGATTTAAACAGATTTAATTGTGCTTGCATAGAAAAAAATAGCCATCTAAATTTTTTTATACTTGCTTGAGTTGGGTGAGGGTTTAGAACAACAACTACGAATTTAATAAAATTTAATTAATAACTTTAGAATTATATTGTTAAATAATGTAATTATTATTAAAAAATTTATTATGTAATTATAGATTTTCTCGATCAACATTTTTCCTAGAGTATTGATTCAAAAAATTAAAAAAGCGTTGCTTGTTTTAAAATTATTTTTTTGCCATAGCCTCCATGTCCATATACAAAATATTCCATTTGTGTCCATCAATATCTGCAAAACCACATCCATACATCCAGCCTTGTACTGTAGCAGGCTGCCCAAAAATAGTTCCACCAGCTTGTTCGGCTTTTAATGCATAGGCATCTACTTCAGCTTTGCTATCTGCACTAAAAGATATTAATATTTCGTTTTGCCCAATTTGTGTTTCAGTTGTTTTTATAAAACCTGCAAACATTGGTTCAGTAAATAACATAATTACTACATTTTTATCTCCTATAACCATGCATGCACTGCCTTCGGTAGTATGTTTATCGTTAAAAGTAAAGCCTAGATTTGTAAAAAATTCTTTAGATTTTTGTATGTTTTTTACGGGTAGGTTTAACCAAATTTCTTTTGCCATAGTTAAATAATTTTAATGTTGCAAAATACATTTAATTTGTATTTACAGAAACATATAAACATGCAAATACTACAAATTATACAATTTTTACAATCAATAGCCCCAATACATTTGCAAGAGGATTATGATAATGTTGGCTTACTTACTGGCCAATTAAATAGCACATGCACTGGCACTTTAATTTGCTTAGATTGTACTGAAAATGTTGTGGATGAGGCTGTCTCAAAAAATTGTAATCTTATTATAGCACACCATCCAATAATTTTTAAAGGCCTCAAAAAAATAAATGGCAACACGTATATAGAAAGAACAGTTATCAAAGCAATAAAAAATGAAATTGCTATTTATGCTATACATACTAATTTAGATAATGTTTTAGCAGGTGTAAGTGGTAAAATGGCTTTAATGCTTGGTTTACAGCAATTAACTATACTATCACCAAAAGATAATATCCTACATAAATTATCAGTTTTTTCTCCTACAGATAAGGCAACTACAATAAAAAATGCATTGTATGCAGCAGGTGCAGGCCAAATTGGTAATTATAGCGAATGCAGCTTTAGTGCTGATGGTATGGGAAGTTTTACTCCAAATATTAACGCAAAACCTGTGCTTGGTACGATTGGAGAAAATAACCTAACTGCCGAAACTAAAATAGAAGTAACTTATCCATACTGGTTACAGCAGCAAGTATTAACTGCCATGATTAATGCACATCCCTATGAAGAGGTGGCTTACCACGATGTTGCCCTAGCAAATAATTTACAAACAGTAGGAAGTGGGGTTATTGGGTATTTTAATGAACCTATTTCAGAAACAGAATTTTTAACATTATTAAACAAAGTTTTTGGTACAAAAGCCATAAAACACAGTAAATTATCTAATAAAAAAATACAAAAAGTGGCACTTTGTGGTGGTACGGGAAGTTTTTTAACTAAAAATGCTATTTTTCAAAAAGCAGATGCCTACGTAACTGCTGACGTAAAGTATCATGAATTTTTTGACGCTGATGATAAATTACTTTTAGTAGATATTGGGCATTATGAAAGTGAGCAGTTTACAATAGACCTAGTTTTTGACATTTTGAGTGAAAAATTCCCTAACTTTGCACACTTTAAAACGGGTATTAACACTAATGTTGTTACATATTTTGTTTTGTAAAATAAATAAATATTAAAAATTAAACATGGCAGCAGTTAAAGAATTTTCAGTTGAAGAAAAATTAGTTTCGCTAGTTCGTTTGCAAAAAATTGATAGCAAGCTTGATGAAATACAGATACTTAAAGGTGAATTGCCAATGGAGGTAAAAGATTTAGAAGATGAAATTGAAGGTTTACATGCACGCCAAACAAGGGTTGAAGAAGAAATAAATGGCATTACAGAATTTATTGATCAACGCAAGGAAGGTATTAAAGAAGCTCAAGCTTTAATAGCTAAATACGAAAAACAAAGCGACAATGTAAAAAACAGTCGTGAGTTTGAAGCTATAAACAAAGAAATAGAAATGCAGCAGTTGGAAGAAAAACTGTGTGAAAAACATATTAAAGATGCTAACGAAGAAATTTCTGAAAAAGCACGACAATTAGAAATTGCAAAAAGAGCAGTAGCTACTAAAGAAACAAACCTTAACGGTAAAAAAGGTGAGTTAGAGAAAATTATTAGCGAAACTGAAAAAGAAGAAAAAAACTATAGTAAGCAAATAGATGCAGCTCGTAAAGATGTTGAGGAAAGATTACTTATAGGTTATGATAGAATTAGAAATAATTATCGTAACGGTTTAGCAGTCGTAGCAGTAGAAAGAGATAGTTGTGGTGGCTGTTTTCATGCAATACCACCTCAAAAACAAAGTGAAATTAAACTACGTAAAAAAATAATGGTTTGCGAAAATTGTGGTAGAATATTAGCAGATAGTGAGTTGGTAGAAGGTGTAGATGTTAGTTAATTTTGTTTTAAAGTATTAAAAAGAGGCTGTTCCAAAATAAAAAAAGGGCAGCCCTTTTTTTTGGATTTCATTTTGTGTAAAACTGAGAAAAAATAATTCTATTTGACTTTGAAGCTGTTCATTTTTGCAAAAGTTAAAAAAGTAGCCTTTTTAGGCTGCTTTTTTTCTTAAATTCTGTGCAATAGATAACAAACCCCATTCTATCGTTACTTTTTCTTTGCCACGGAGCATAAATCTTTTGAACCCATGGTTCTGTTTTATATTTCCAAACACAGGCTCTACA
>JANMAV010000144.1:0-1884 GCA_031360055.1 Ferruginibacter sp. | reverse complement strand
GGGCTGCCCACTTCTTCTTCACCTTCAATACAAAATTTAATATTGGTGGTCATGCTGTTTGTTTTAACCATTGTTTCCAATGCTTTTACATGCATGTAAAATTGTCCTTTATCATCGCAGCTTCCTCTTGCATAAATTTTACCATCTTTAATTAACGGATCAAAAGGGCCGCTGTTCCATAGTTCTAAAGGATCGGCGGGTTGCACATCGTAATGCCCGTAAACTAAAACGGTTGGTTTGGTTGGGTCAATTATTTTTTCGCCATAAACTAATGGATGGCCTTCGGTTTCGTAAATTTCTACTTTGTCTGCACCGGCTTCCAGCAATCTTGCTTTAACTGCTTCGGCGCATTTTATCATATCAGTTTTATGTTCGCTTTTAGCGCTAATACTTGGTATGCGTAACAGTTCTAACAACTCGTTTAAAAAACGGTCTTTGTTTTGTGCTTGATAATCTTTCCAGGCTTGCATAAATAGTTTATTGGTTAATTTGTTGAATGTTGAATGTTGAATGTTGAATGTTGAATGTTGAATCTTGAATCTTGAATGTTGAATGTTGAATGTTGAATCTTGAATCTTGAATCTTGAATCTTGAATCTTGAATCTTGAATGTTGAATGTTGAATGTTGAATGTTGAATGTTGAATGTTGAATGTTGAATGTTGAATGTTGAATGTTGAAAAAATCCGATAACGAAAGTAGTGGATTTTGATGGTAAAGTCTTTACCAAAATTTTGTATAAAAAAATAATTTTTGTAGAAGATAATGCCCTTAAATTTGCGCCAGATTGTTTGTCAATTTATCAGCCTTTGTTATGGTTGCACTTTTCAGCAGGGTGCTTCGATAACAAAGGCTGAGCCAATTTAGGTAAAGAGCATGTTGAATTTTTTATGCAGGATAATATATACAATTCCTGCAAGGCAGTAGGCCACCGCAGTAATTACCAGCACCCATTTTATTAACGAACAAACTGTTGTAATAAACCCAACAGTACCTGATACATTACCGGATAAAGTAAACAGCATCCCTGCATTTTCTGCAATATCTAAAATACCTGCTGCTATTGCGCCATTTGCAATTAATAAGCCCGTGTTACTGTTTTTTATTTCTGCAATTTTTTTGCAGGTAAAAAATAAAAATGTAGCGTAGAAAGCCAAAAAAATAAAATCGTAGTACGTATTATTTTTTGCAACAGTAATATTATTGTTAGGTTCCCATGCATTAATAACACCTGCAGTTTTAGTGGTGTTATACGCAAATTCTAAATTAAGGATGCCGCATGGCGTGGCGGTTGTTTTTAGTGTGGCACTGGTTTTACCCATTACATATATCATCACCATTGTGCCAACAAATAAAAAAGGCAGCAGTAGTTTTTTCATTGGTTGAAGATAGGTAGATCTTTTTGCGATTTCATTTGTTGCATTATTCACTTATAAGATAACCACTGATTGTAATTGTTCTGGCCCTGGATAAAAGTACCGCACCGCCTGCATTAAAATTCATACTTCCTCCCACACTAACGTTAGCAGGTGCAGAAATATAAACATCGTTTGCAAACCGCAATGTTTTACGATAAGTCCAGTTAGATGCCCCGGTATTATCATAATCCATTGCTGCATTGTTTGTAATATCATAACCATGTCCATCTGCAGAAAAACTACTGTTCAGGGAAAGATAAGCAGGTGCTTGAGTACCAAAAACAGCTTCCGCTTCAAATACCCCTTCAAAATGATATAACCCCGATTTGTTAATGGTTATAGTGGAGCCGCTGATAGTAACATCAGCGGTGTTTAAATTGTAAATAACGGAATATAAAAGAGGGTTGGGTTCAAACGTTCTTGGTATAGATGCAGCAAAACGTGTAGTGTTAGAAAAAGCCGCATTTG
>JANMAV010000173.1:0-12381 GCA_031360055.1 Ferruginibacter sp. | reverse complement strand
GTAACAAAATTTTTTTTCTACTTAGATTTTAAAATTTATGTAAACTAGAACATATTATTTCTAGTTAAAACCATTTTAAAAACTCCTAATTTTTATAGCTTCTGCTTTAGTACCTTTAGATGCTTAATATAAAAAATTATGAAAATAGCTTTTCACGGTGCAGCACAAACTGTAACAGGATCTAAACATCTAATTACGTTAGATAATGGCAAAAAATTATTGCTTGATTGTGGTATGTTTCAAGGCATGGGTGATAAAACTGTAGAGCTAAACTCCAATTTTGGTTTTGATGCCAGAGCGGTAGACTATGTTATACTTTCACATGCCCATATTGATCATTGTGGGCTACTACCAAAATTAGTAAAGGATGGGTACAAAGGCAGCATTTATGCTACCCCTGCTACTAAAGATTTAGCTACAATTTTAATGGCAGATAGTGCTGGCATACAAGAAAACGATATAAAATTTGCCAATAAAAAAAGGGCATTACAAGGCCTACCTTATTTAAAACCTTTATATACCACTACCGATGCTTTGGCTGCCGCAGATGCATTTGAAACAGTAGAGTATGATGTGTGGCATACTATAGATGAAAGCATAAGTTTTTGCTATACTGATGCTGGCCATATTATTGGCAGTGCAGCCGTGCACCTGCGTATTACAGAAAATGGTAAACAAACTAATATAAGTTTTAGTGGAGATGTAGGTCGTTATAAAGATATGATTTTGAGAGCTCCAAAAGCTTTTGAACAAGCTGATTACATATTGATTGAAAGTACTTATGGCAATAGCTTGCATGAACAGTTTACCCCTAGTGCCGATTTAATTTTAGAGTGGATAGAAAAAACCTGCATACAAAAAAAAGGCAAACTTATAATGCCTGCATTTAGTGTAGGGCGTACACAGGAAATTTTATATGCCCTAAACCAATTAAGTTTACAAAACAGGCTCCCTGCTGTAGATTATTTTGTAGATAGCCCCTTGAGTATGAAGGCCACTGCAATTGTAAAAAGCTATCCCCAATATTTTAATGATAATATACAGCAAGTATTAAAAGTAGATAATGATCCATTTGGTTTTGAAGGGTTAAATTTTATACAAAGTGTTGATGAAAGTAAGCGGTTAAATTATAGAACAGCACCTTGTGTTATCATTTCGGCAAGTGGTATGGCAGAAGCCGGCAGGGTAAAGCACCACATAAGTAATAACATTGAAAATAGCCGTAATAGTATTTTACTAACCGGCTACTGTGAACCAAACTCACTTGGAGGCAAATTAAAAAAGCACCCTGCAGAGGTAAGAATATTTGGGCTTTGGCACCAAGTAAATGCAGAAATTGGTGAAGTTAGAAGCATGAGTGCTCATGGTGATTATAATGATTTAATACAGTTTTTAAGCTGCCAAAATGCTGCAAAGGTTAACAAAGTATTTTTGGTACATGGGGAGTATGAAGTGCAGCAAGAATTTAAAGAAAAACTACATGCAATAGGTTTTGCAAATATTGAAATACCTGCCATGCACCAAGAGGTAAATTTGTGATAAATTAAGTGTGGTAATTTTTAATTTTAAGGTTGGATAGACGGAGTTTTAAAATCCTTTTCTAAAAAATTTGGTTATAGAAATCAAAGTTTCTATATTTGCAATCCGAAAACAAACCGCCGCGTTGGTCAAGGGGTTAAGACGCTTCCCTTTCACGGAAGAGTCACGGGTTCGATTCCCGTACGTGGTACAAAACAACCTATCAATTTTTGATAGGTTTTTTTTGTTGTATTCTATTGTATAATAAATAATTTTTATGAGTACTACCCATCCAATAATAGATGATGCAGCTGATAGTGAAGAACTGTACGAACGCCTAACCATTGTAATAGATAAAGGCCAAGCTGCATTGCGTATAGATAAATTTTTAATGCAACGGGTAGAAGGTGCTAGCCGTAATAAAATACAATTAGCTATAGAAAATGGGCTTGTATTAGTAAATGATAAACCTACTAAAAAAAATTATAACACCAGGGCTGGCGATGTGGTGATTGTGTACGATAGCAAAAACCCAGAAAGCTACGAAATACACCCTGAAGATATTCCACTAGATATTGTGTATGAAGATGATGATTTAATGATTGTAAACAAACCCGTAGGCATGGTGGTACACCCCGGCAGCGGTAACCCTAACCATACTTTAATAAATGCTGTAGCTTGGCATTTGCAACACAATTGCCCTGAAATAGATGAAAGTGAACTTACTCGGTATGGCCTAGTGCACCGGATAGATAAAAACACCAGTGGCTTAATAGTGATTGCCAAAAAGCAAAAAGCCATGGCCGATTTAGCAAAACAGTTTTTTAACCATACTGTACACCGCCGCTACCATGCTGTAGTATGGGGTAATTTTGATGAGCCAACAGGCACCATTACTGGCCATGTAGGCCGTAGCCAAAGCAATCGTAAATGTTTTACTGTATACCCCGATGGGGATTATGGTAAAGAAGCCATAACCCATTACACCGTTTTAGAAAACTTTAATTACGTAAGCCTGGTAGAGTGCAGGTTGGAGACTGGCCGTACCCACCAAATTAGGGTACACATGCAGCACAAGGGCCACCCATTGTTTAATGATGATTTTTATGGCGGCGAAAAAATTTGTAAAGGTACCATTTATACAAAATACAAACAATTTGTAGAAAATTGTTTTGCCGTATGCCCACGCCAAGCACTACATGCAAAGGAGCTTGGCTTTGTACACCCCACCACTGGAGAGCAAATGATGTTTATAAGTGAGTTGCCTAATGATATGGCACAACTTATTGAAAAATGGAGAAGGTATAGTTTGTTTAAAAATGAGGTATAGATATTAATAATATTTTTTTTGTAATTTTTGTTTGCCAGCTACTGTATTTTAATTAATCATTTGTGGCGTTAGTTTATCCCTATAAGTTTGTAGGGACACTTTTTTAGCTTCATCTATTTATGTAACTTTATTTAGCACTATTTTTAACAAATTATCTTTTGTTTTTTACATTTTTTTAGATTCCATAAAAAGTATATTAATAAATAGCTGCAAAAATATTATTAAATTCATTTTAACAATAATTGTAAAACGGTATGAAAAAATATATTGTCCTACTTTCTGTTTTAATTGTTAATTCAATTACAAAAGCTCAAACTACTATTAATAGAGACCCTGCCATTGAAGCAATGGTAAAACAAATTTCTGCTGATTCGTTACGTAGCTATATACAAAGCATGGTAAACTTTGGTACAAGAAATACACTTAGTACACAGGCAGACAAAAAAAGAGGCATAGGAGCAGCAAGGTTGTATGTATTGCAAAAGTTTAATCAATTTGCTGCCCAAAGTAATGGCAGGCTCACTGCAAGCATTGATACAACTACGTTGCAGCCTGATAAGCGTAGGGTGGATACTACTTTACTACTTGGTAATGTGGTAGCCACATTAAAAGGTACTGACCCCAACGATGATAGAATTTTTGTTATAAGCGGCCATTTAGATGCCATGAGAACTAATGTTATGGATAGGCTTGGAGATGCACCTGGAGCTAACGATGATGCTAGTGGGGTAGCCGCCGTAATGGAATGTGCAAGAATAATGAGCAAACAAAACTTTAGTGCCACTATAGTTTTTATGGCGGTAAGTGGGGAGGAGCAAGGGTTATTAGGTAGTACATTTATGGCAACAAAATCAAGACAACAAAATATAAACATTGAAGCGGTGCTTAATAACGATATTATGGGCAGCAACAATAGCAACGAAACCAATATCATAAATAACAACGTAGTGAGGGTATTTAGTGAAGGGTTACCAGCTTATGAGTTAGATAAAAATGCAAAAAATATTAGACAATTGGGATTAGAAAATGATGGCAAAAGCCGCCAACTTGCCCGTTATGTAAAAGAAGTAGGAGAGCGGTATGTTGATAATATTACCGTAAAAATGATTTATAGAAACGATCGCTTTTTAAGAGGAGGTGATCACACACCCTTTGTAGAGCAAGGTTATGCAGCCGTACGCTTTACAGAAATGAATGAAAACTATACCCACCAACACCAAGATGTTAGGGTAGAAAATGGCATACAATATGGCGACTTAATTGAGTTTATAGATTTTGAATACTTAAGAAAAAACACTGGAGTAAATTTAAGTTCATTGGCAAATTTAGCGAAAGCGCCTGCCATGCCAGAAGAAGTGAAAATAGATGTTAAGAAGTTAAGCAACTCCTCATTATTGTATTGGAAAAAACCAAAAACGGGCAATGTAAAAGGCTACTATTTGTTAATGAGAGAAACCACAAGTGCTGTATGGGAAAAAAAGATTTTTACAACCGATACTAGCATAACAGTACCTTACTCAAAAGATAATTATTTTTTTGGGGTACAAGCAGTTGGTGAAACTGGAAACGAAAGTTTGGTTGTGGTACCGAGTGTTGGGAGGTAGTTTGTTTGTTGATGGGTTGAGAAGGTGGAATTTGGTTGGGGGATTTGAGGTTAAAGGAATTGTGTTGTATAAATAGCATTTTAAAAAAAATACAAATTTTAGCTTTTTATTGACTGTTCAACATTCACCATTATCCATTTACTGTATATTACCAACATTAGCACATTAGCTCATTATAAAATTATAAAATTAAAAATTAGCACTTACCAAATTAACATGGAAGATATACCAATGCCCGATGGCAGCATGTTACTACAATTGGTAACTATGCCCATGCCGTTTGGCAAATATAAAGGCACAATACTTAAAAACTTACCCGTTAGTTATTTGGAATGGTTTGCCCGTAAAGGATTTCCTAAAAGTAAATTAGGAGCCCTCTTGCAATGTTTATTAGAAATAAAAATGAATGGACTAGAAGGTTTGCTTAATCAAATACAAACTTAATTGGTTTCATTTTTTACTTCTTTTAAGGTTACTTCTTTAATATCGGCTTCTATTTTTTCATGTTTTAAACCAACACGTAAAAAACCAAATATGCTCATATAAATATTAGAAATCCAAACTAAAGCAAATGCTGCAATAATATAGCCACGCCAATCTTCAAACATTAAATGAAAATGTGTAAGTATTAAAAAAAGTACTGCTACATAATGGCTAAAGCAATATTCACAAGTAAATAAATAAAAGAATTTTCGTTGCAATACTGTTTTGCATCCTTTTGAATTTTTTATGCAAAATTCTCTTGGCTCTTTAAAGATTTCTTCGTGAGTTACTGTCCATGCTACACAAGCAATAGGTAAAGCCAATAAAAATAAATTAGTAATTTGATTATCTACATTCATAATCTAAATTTAATAAAAAATATCCCAATATTTTTTATTGTACAAAATCACTCAAGGTTGCAGTAAATAAACCTCTCTCTCTTTTCTTAAATATTGCTTTCCAATTACCATCATATCGTATTAAATTTGGTACAGTAAGGTTGCCAACTTTGGTCATTTGTATTTGCATATTTACTTTAAAGTCATACACAGCAGCATCATAGCTTAACGTATAGTTTCTTGCCACTACGTCAAATGTTGTAGCATCAAACCAAGTGTTCATTTCATCTACCACCACACTACCTTCCTTACCGGGTTTTACTTTTTGTTTAAATACGTAGCAGTCTTTATTTTGTTGCTGTTCATAATCAATATCCATATCGTAACTGTCAGCAATATCATCGTCATAAATGGCCGTTTTATTACTCATAAATGGTAAGCCGTTTATTTTACGACCCGGGTTAAAGAATAGCATTTTTAATTGCTCTTTATGTTTTTCCATTCCACTTTTTCCGTCTGTGTTTAACTCGTTTCCTAATACCACATTACTTTCCCCACAAATGCTATCTTTTGTAAAAAATAAAGATGCATACATTTGAGCTGTGTAATAATTATATGTTTTATTATCTGTATAAAAATCTCCAGTAGCTGTATCTGATATAGTTTGCATAAACCTGCAATTGTTTTTTCTTATTTGTTTTGTAGTACTAAAAAGTGAAGCCTGTAAATCACCTTTTTTATTTAGCATCCTAATATCATTAATGGATGTAAAATTTAGAATTCGTAAGTTCTTAAATGCCTTGTAAAAACTGGTATCAGCTTTCACCCTTTCAATAAATGCTGTTACGTTTAATTTATTATCAAGCACAACGGTAGATAAAGTGATAATGTTTTTACCTATAACTACACTAGTGTCTTGAGCAAAAATATTTTTAGTTGAAAATAATAACGAAAAAAATAAAAAGATTTTCATAAGTATAAAGGTACATTTTGAAAATTCATTTTATGTTAAACAAAACAAGTAGTGTAATTAATTGTATGATTAAACAAAATTATAAATTTTATTTATTTACGCTTATAACATAAAAATAAATGTTAAGTAAATGAAGATTAAAATTTTTGTAACAATTATTTGTAGAGGTTTTTCTTTTTATGGATTAATATTATTTGGTAAAAACCATCCTATAATCTACTCTAACTTTCCCTTTAGTAATATCATCAAGCTTACGCTTTAGCAATGTTCTTTTTAAAGGTTTTAAATGGTCTATAAATAATTTACCTTCTAAATGATCGTATTCATGTAAAATTACTCTTGCAGTAATACCAGTAAATGTTTTTGTAATGGGAGTAAAACTTTCATCTACATAATGCAACTTTACTGATTCATTACGTATTATATCCTCCCTAATTTTAGGTATGCTTAAACAGCCCTCATTATAAGCCCATAATTCACCATCTAGTATTTCTATATGAGGGTTAATAAATACGCCTTTGTGGCCTGGAGCATCAGTGTATCCATCAGTATCTCCATCTTCATCATTTTCAAAAATTTGTTCACTATCTATTGTAAAAATACGTACACTTTTATTTATTTGTGGGGCAGCCAAACCTACGCCGTTACTGTTATACATGGTTTCCCACATATCTGCAATAAGTTTTTGTAAGCCATCATATTCTTCTGTAATATCTACTGCTATTTTTCTAAGTATTGGTGAACCGTAGGCTACTATTGGAAGAATCATTGTAATTAGTTAATTTGTTATACAGTTGATAAGTTAAATGCTTTTTTTAATCAGCACTTATTAAAATGCAAAAATAGTTTTTATCATGGTACGTTACAAGGAATATTGTTTAATATAAAATTGTACAAGCTTACTTGTTAACCACCAAACCAATCAGCTAATTCCCATATACTCCTGCAACATTATAGTCGCCGCTATTACATCTACGTTAGCTTTTATTTGTCTGTCTTTCTTTTTCATTCCCATATTTACCATTACTGCTTTAGCCATTTTTGAGGTATACCTTTCATCAACTGTTTTTATGGGCAGAGTAGGAAAAGCCCTTTTAATACGTATAATTGCATTTTTTGCTCCACTTGTACCATCAGTCTCTGTATCATCTAAATTTAAAGGCATTCCAATAATTATAAGCTCTACAGTTTCTGTTTCTATATATTTCTTTAAAAATGGAATCAGTTCGTGAGATGGAATTGTGGTTAGGCCTGTGGCGATAATTTGTAAAGGATCTGTTACCGCTATGCCTGTTCTTTTGCCTCCATAATCTATAGCTATTATTCGTGCCATATATAAGTTTACTGTTCAGTTAAAATGGTAAATTGTTGTTCAACACCATCACTATGTTGTTGTAAAGTGTTAATAAAATCAATGCCATACGCTGCTATATATTCTAAAATATTATTAGTACGCTCTTGTAAGTTACCTGTAGGAAATAATGCAGATTTAATTTTTAATATTTGCCTTTGTTGGGCATCGTATTTTTTTTTCTCTGCTTTCAACATTTTCTTTTCTAATATCTCTAGTTTATTTAAATGTTGTGTACGCAATGCATGCACGTGGCAATTTAAACTACTATCTATTGCAGTGGCTTTATGTTTTAGCTTTTCATATAAGTTTTTAAACTCTTCTTTTTCATCTTGTACATCAAGTTGCAAGTTTGTGTTTTCAAGTACAATTTTATTAATAATTTGTTGTGTTGTTAAAAATATTTCTTTGTTAGTAATATTTAACTTCTTCTTTGTATCTGCAACACTTTTATTTATAATTGTAAATGAATTTCTAAGTACTAAAACTGGAAAAAAAACTTTTGCTTTTTCAAAAACATTTTTTAACTCAAGCCAATAAGCTAGTTCGCCACCACCACCAATAAAAGCTACATTTGGCAAAATAGTTTCTTGGTATAATGGCCTCAAAATTACATTAGCACTAAAATATTCAGGATGTTCTTTTAGTTCATTTATAATTTCTTTTTTACTAAAAAATATGTTGGTATTTATAACTTTATACCCATCAGCATCTGCTTCTATACGTTCCCTAATATTATCTTTTAAATAAAATAGGTTTATGTTTCTACCTGCTGCTTGTACACTGTAATGCTTACTTAATTGAGTAACGGTAGGTGTCACAGCTTTTTCTGAAAATTGTTCTAGCAATTCTTTTGATACAATGGGAGAAAATTGATTTTTTAAATTAGCATTGTTTGGCAATAATATTACTAGCCCTGAATGACCAAAAAGAGAGTGCACAAATTTATAAGTTGCCTCTTCAATGCTTATTCCCTTTTGGTAACAATTTTTTATTTTTTTAATGATGTCATCACCAAATTTTTCTACAGTTAACTGCCCAGCAATACCATCTATTATTTCAATAAAATTATGGTCTATTACCATTTTACCAACAGCTCCTTTTTGGGCTGTTTGCCATTGATATTTTTTTCCTTTTACATGTACTTCTCCTAACTCTTCAAGGTCAGCATCTTCGCTACCCATATAATAAACAGGTATAAATTTTTTTGAAGTGTAAAGTTTATTTAATTGGCTGCTAAGTTCTATGGCATGTAAAATTTTGTAAACAAAGTATAAGTGCCCAGTAAAAATATTTGGCTGGTGTGCTGTACAAATTGTAAAAGTATTTGTATCAAGTAGTGCTTCAATATTAGTTAGCACTGCTTGCTCTGTTGGTAAATTTTGATATTGTTTTATTAGTTCACCTACAAGTAACTTTCTATTTACGGGATAGTTTTCTCTTACATTAATGGCTTTTTCAATGCCAGTATAGTTGGGTTTAAACGCATAAAAATCAATTAAATTTTCAGTAGTATCTATATAATTAAGCACAATTGGCGAAAAAGAATTGGTACTTCTATATGAAATTTTATCAGCTTTAAAAGGCATTTTTATTTTTTTTCTACATCAATATTGTATCTAACACCAGGTTTTAATTGGCAATAATTACTCCTTCTAAATCATAATCATAGGCCTTATCAATTTTTACTTGTACAAAATCCCCAATTACAAGTTTTTTATTTGTTTTTATTATCACTTCATTATCTACTTCCACACTATCAAATTCTGTTCTTCCTAAATACCTACCACTTTCTTTTTTATCAATCAAAACTTTAAAAATACTTCCAACCTTTTCAGCATTTTTTTCTAAAGATATTTCTTGCTGCAAATCCATAATATCCTGAGCTCTTTCTTCTTTTTCTTCAGCAGGTACATTATCTATAAGCCCGTGGGCACTGGTATCTTCCTCATGGCTGTACGTAAAAATACCTACTCTATCAAATCTCATTTTTAATAAAAATGTTTTTAATTCTTCTACATCTTCTCTAGTTTCGCCGGGGAAACCAGCAATAAGTGTGGTACGTAAACAAATACCAGGCACTTTTGCTCTAATTTCATTAATTAAAGTTTCCATTTCGGCACGGGTAATATTGCGTTTCATAGCCTTTAACATGTTATCAGCAGCATGTTGCAAAGGCATATCTAAATATTTGCAAATGTTTGGGTGAGCATTCATAGCGTCTAAAATTTCCATCGGAAATTTTGAAGGGTATGCATAGTGCAGTCTAATCCATTCCAACCCAGGTATTACAGCAAGCTCATGTAATAGTTTGGGCAGCTCACGTTTTTTGTAAATATCTAAGCCATAGTAGGTAAGTTCTTGAGCAATTAGCATTATCTCTTTTACACCACGTTTTACCAACTGTTTTGCTTCATCTACTATACTTTCTATGGTTCTACTTATATGCTGCCCCCTCATTAAAGGGATGGCACAAAATGAGCAGGTGCGGTTACAGCCTTCACTTATTTTTACATAAGCATAATGGGTAGGGGTCGCTAAAAGTCTCTCTCCTACTAATTCTCCCTTATAATCTGCCTCAAAGGCTTTTAAAATTTGTGGCAGTTCCATTGTGCCAAAATAAGCATCTACTTCTGGTATTTCTTCTTCTAAATTATTTTTGTATCGTTCACTTAGGCATCCTGTTACATAAACTTTATCAAGCTTACCTTGCTTTTTTAAAGCTACATTTTCTAAGATAGTGTTCACACTTTCTTCTTTTGCTTTATCTATAAAACCGCATGTATTTATTATAACGATATTATGATCACGTTTTTCATTTTCGTGAACGGTTTGTATATCATTGGCCAACAGTTGCCCACTCAACACTTCACTATCCACCATGTTTTTGCTACAACCAAGTGTAATAATGTTTACTTTATCTTTCTTTAATGTTTTTGTTTTCATAATTTTGAAGTTGCAAAGGTAAGTTTTTTAATATGTAACAGCCTTACATATTGAGGCTTTTGAGCTGTTAAATTCTCAATTTTTAAATAATATCTAACTTTGTTGCATGTGAAAGTTTGCAAGCAAATTTTATACTTACTTTACAGCAAATTTATGTTAACATGCCCCTAATTTATAGCCGAGAAATAAATGAATACACAAAATTGGGTGTTTGGCATATAGAGGAAGGAGAAGATTTTTTTCTACAAACTGTTCAGCCTCAGAGATATATTACCCATAGCCACAAAAGGTTGCAACACCTTGCCGGTAGATTGTTGCTTAGTACTATGTATCCCAGTTTTCCTACTAGCCTTATTCAAATAGCTGAAACTAGGCATCCTTTTTTAATTAATGAATTATATCATTTCTCCATTTCTCATTGTGGTGATTTTGCAGCAGCCATTGTAAGTACTAAAAATAGGGTTGGGGTTGATGTAGAGATACACCAATCAAAAATTGAAACTATTAAACATAAATTTTTATCAGAACAAGAGCTAAATCTATTGCAGCGTTCAAATAACTACAGCACACAATTTTTAACAATGGCTTGGAATGTAAAAGAAGCAGTTTTTAAATGGTATGCACTAGGCCAGGTAGATTTTATAAAACATATACAAATACATCAAATTAGTAAAACTAGCATTGGCTTTTTGGCTGAATGTACTTTTTCAAAAAATGAAATTATTCATTTGCAAGTACATAACACCGTTATACATGGTTGTAATGTTGGTTGGGTAGTATTGTAATTATTATTCATCTCCTTCCTCTACAAATTGCATATTAATTGCATCTTGGCCAGCTAGTCCCTCCACGGAACCTGATATATGTAAAGAGTTTTGAATAATCATTTCAATCTGTTTTTCTTTCTTTTTCCAATTTTTTTCAAAATCTTCTTTTTCTTTTTGCATCATATTCCTTAAGCTCCTAAACCCTTCTCTCATAGCTGCCATATTTCCTATAAACTCTTGGCTTGTTAGGTAGTTATACATAGCTACCATTTTGTCACCTTTATTTTCTTGGCTTTTTTTTGTTTCACTAATTCTTAATATGGCGTTTCTTAATATTTGTGCCAAGCTTTTTGCTTCGCTAAAAGTGCAAATATATACGCCGTTTTTTTCCCCAAATTGTTGTAAATCCTTAGGCATTGTTTTAGTAACTATTACTGCAATATCTGCTTGTTGGGCTAGCATATCTTTTTTTAATTTCTCAATCCAATCTCCTGCAAAAGCCTCTGTACGCTTGCTTTCATATATTATCTTACCACATTCTTGTCCAATATTGTTCCGTACAGTTTGTATACAATCTGCACCCCTTACTCCTTTGCCTACTTCTGTTATTAAATCAAAAGGAAAAGCAACAGTAAGCATATCTTCTAAGGCTTGCTCTTGTACTTCTCCTTGAAGTTGCATAGATCCTTGTTCTGCTTTTCTCCTCATCTCATCTGCTAATTTTTTTTGATCTTCGAGCTGTTTTTCAAGCTCCTTCAATTTCATAAGTTGCTCCTGCTCTTTTACTAAATTTTTGTCATTTTCTTGCTTTCGTATTTGTTCTGATAATACTTGACGTTCTATTTGTAATTTTTTTTGTAAAGTAATTTCAAGTTCTGCCTCCTTATTTAGCAAGGCTTGTTCTTTCTGCAAAAATTGCAATTCTTTTTGTCTGGCTTGTTGTAATTTTTCTGCAGTATCATCTTTTTCTTGTTGCAAAACAGCTAACCTATTTTCAAAATCTGCAGCAATTGTTTTGGTATATTTCTCTTGCAATTCTACCTCAATTCTTTGTTTTTCTTTTTCTACTTT
>JANMAV010000069.1:0-5410 GCA_031360055.1 Ferruginibacter sp. | reverse complement strand
GCATTTATTTTTTGCAATAATATTGAAGATAATTGATAATGAATTTGATTTTTAAATGTAAACAAATACAGTCATTTTGGTGAAAAACATACCTGTATATCAATTCCAAAGTTTACATCTAATTCCTTGCATTTTAAATTTTTAAGTTTTCATATTTATTTTAAATTCAACTTAAACTACAATTGGCGTATTAATAAAATTTATTGCTGAGTGTGTATGCTTATTTACCCTGTAACATAAATGATACAAATACTTATTATCTCAATTTTATCAATATTTAAAAATTCATGTACATTTACTGCTTAAAATTAAAAATTAGATTATGAAACGTTCAGGAATTATTGTTTTAGTAATACTAGGTATTTTAGTACTTTGGGGTGTATCCTTAAGAAATGGATTTGCCACAGCTGAAAACGATATTAATGGCCTTTGGGGTAAAGTACAAACTCAATATAACCGTAAAGCAAAATTGTATGAAAATGTTGTAAACACAATTAAGGGTGCTGCACGTAACGAAGATACCACGTTAATAAAAATTGTACAAATGAGGAGCCGAGTACCAGAAATTACTCCTAACTCTACACCGGAGCAAATTGCCGCTGCTGATAAACAATTGAGCCAAGTTGGTAGGGCGGCTTTAAATGTTAATATTGAAGCTTACCCAACCTTACAAGCAACTGGCTTATATAGAGATTTGCAAGCTCAAATTGAAGGTACAGAGAATAGAGTTACCGTTGCATTAAATGATTGGAATGATGGCGTAACTGCTTACAATGCAAAAATTATCCGTTTTCCATCAAATATTATTGCAAGCATATTTGGTTACAACAAAAAGAAAAATTACGAAGCTGCTGTAGGTGCAGAAGATACAAAAGTTGATTTTAATTAGTTAGCATTAATTTTTATTGTGAACATATTTCCCTTTTTTAAAAAGCCAGATTATTTTACTGAACCTCAAAAAGCAGTAATAGTAGAAGCTATACGCCTTGCAGAAAAGCAAACTAGTGGTGAAGTAAGGGTTTTTGTAGAAAGCAAAAATCCTTACATGAACCCTATGGATAGGGCTGCAGAAGTGTTTTACAATTTAAAAATGGATAAAACTGATAACAGAAATGCAGTGTTAGTTTATATAGCTACTACCCATAAAGAATTTGCTTTATTTGGCGATGAAGGTATTTATAACATTACTGGAGCTAATTATTGGAATGATGCTGTAAATAATATGGTTGAACAATTTACCAAAAATAATATAACAGAAGGTATGGTAAACTGTATTACACAAATTGGTGAAACGCTTAAATACACTTTTCCTTATAACTTAGATGCTGATAAAAATGAACTACCAGATGATATTATTTTTGGGCATTAAATTTTAATTGCAGCAAAATACAAATACAATTTGCAATGTTTTGTTTTATTTAAAACATTGTTTAAATGAAATTTACCTTGAAAAAACTTTTCTCCATACTTCTTGTTTTACTGTGTAGCATAACATGTTTTTCTCAATCAAAATTTGATATAGAAAGTTTGTTAACTACAAAACCTACATCATTGGTTGTAGATTATGCAGGCATACTTACGCAAGAACAATTACAAACGCTTCAACAAAAATTAGTTTTATTAGATGATAGCACATCTACACAAATAGCTGTTGTTATAGTGCCAAATATTGGTAATTATGACATTGCTGATTTTAATGTAAAACTGTTGAGGGCATGGGGTGTTGGAGGTAAAAAAAATAACAGCGGCGTAGTACTTTTAATTAGTACAGAAACTAAAAAATTAAATATTGCCACTGGCTATGGTGTAGAAGGGGCATTGCCAGATGTAACTAGTAAAAGAATAATTGATAACATAATAGTGCCAGCTTTTAAAGGCAATGATTATTACAGAGGTATTAATGAAGGTACAAATGCCATTATGCAAGCTGTAAGAGGGGAGTATAATGATGTAAGAGAAAAACCTACTAAAGGAAGTAGCCCATTTGTTTATATAATTGTTGTCATAATAATTATGCTATTGTTATTTGGTAAAAATAACGGTGGCGGTGGTACATTTATGAGTAGGCGTGGGCAAACTGGCATTGGCGAAGCATTGTTATGGAGCACCTTATTTGGCGGTGGTGGAAGTGGTGGTGGTTGGAGTGGTGGTGGCGGTAATGATAGTGGCGGAGGCGGCTTCGGTGGTTTTGGTGGTGGTAGCGGCGGTGGTGGCGGTGCAAGTGGTAGTTGGTAACTATAAAGCCAATTAAAAATTGTTATATTAACAAAACAACAAATGATTTATAGAGTAGCTGTAGTAGCTAACATACCTCAATTAGAAATTATACCGAAGTGAAATAGCATTAAGTTTAAAGCCTTTTGCTGATGGTAAAATACCACTTGTGATTTAGTGTTAGCCCTTTGGGCTAAACATTAAATCATGTTAGTATCAAACTAAACTCCGTTTTAAAAAATAAATTATCAAACTCTGTATTAATTACACAACTTGATATGCTCAGTTTCTTACCCAAAGGTAAAGGCTGGGTATGTGTAGATGATGGTATTATTGTAGGTTTAATCATTGTTTATTGTGAAGGAAATAGTGTTTGGGCACTATTTTTATTAATAAAATATTAAGTAAAAGGTATTGCCAATACCTTACAAAAATTAAACCCACAATGATATTTTAAACATACTACTACCATTTTGCTTAGAAGTGAATTGGGTAAAAATGCAGAAAAATTTAATAAAAAAAACTAGTTGAAAACCAGTAGCTAAGTACAATAATGTTGATGTAAAATTGAGTTTAGATATGAGAGCTGGAAATAAAGTAAAAAATAATTTAGGTACACTTTTATAATACAGTTATCAGGTACACTTTTTAATGGGTAATATTGGCAATTTGTACATTCGTAGTTTTGTTTATAAAACTAGTGTTAGTTGCTTACCCTTTCTAAATAATTAAAGTGGCTTTATAAATTTTCTGTCACAAATTGTTTGCAATAGTTTTTTATAAGTTGTTTAACGTTACGAAACTGCTGTACAATTTCGTGTTCTGTACCTGTTGCTTTTGCTGGATCAGGAAAGTTGTAATGAAACTTTTTTGCTTTTGATGTAAAGAATGGACAACGTTCTTTTGCATTGTCGCAAACCGTAATAACAAAATCAAAATCAATATGTTTGTACTCTTCAATATTGTTTGATGTATGATTTGAAATATCTATGCCATCTTCTTTCATTGTTGCTACGGCTCTTGCATTTACGCCATGAGTTTCAATACCTGCACTATAAATTTCTGTAAATCTATTTGCAAAGTGTCGTAAGTAACCTTCTGCAATTTGACTTCTGCAACTGTTGCCTGTACAAAGTACTAATATTTTTTTACCTGTCATAATTAAACTAATAGCCAAATAATATTTATGATGCAAAACTTTGGGTCAAAGCCGAAAATGAGTTGCAACACTATTACTGATGTTGTTATTATAATTGTTTTGCGATACTTTTTAAAAAGCTTTTTAATTGCAGCAGTTTGTTTGGAAGCCGCAAGATGTAGATTTTTCTGCATAAACTGTAATGCTAAATATTCCTGTGTTACCTGTTTTGAAATTGGTTAGTTCTTGTTCTGTCAAATAATTTTTCAAAATATCGTCTGGAATATTGATTGCTTTTTCTTTTTGAATTGTTAGGTTGCTAAATCCGTTTGCCTTAATTAATTCTAAATAATCATGTTTTTCAATTGCACCTGCAACACACCCTGCATACATTTCTGCGTCCTTGCATAATGCATCTGGCAGATTGCCAACTAATACAACGTCTGAAATACTGAAATGTCCGCCTGGTTTTAGTACACGAAATATTTCTTTAAATACATTGTCTTTGTTAGGTACAAGATTTAAAACGCAGTTACTTACAATTACATCAGCAATGTTTGCAGAAACAGGAATATTTTCAATGTCGCCTTGCCTGAACTCAACATTTGCAAAGCCTAATTTTTGTGCATTAGCTTTTGCTTTGTCAATCATTGCAGGTGTAAAGTCAATGCCAATTATTTTACCATCTTCACCTGCTTCGGCTCTTGCAATAAAGCAGTCATTGCCTGCACCGCTACCCAAATCAATTACCGTATTTCCTTTTTTAATTTTTGCAAATTGTGTTGGCAAACCACAACCCAAACCTAAATCTGCGTCAGGGTTGTAACCTTCCATTTTTGTATAATCATCGCTCATAATGTTATACACTTCTGTGCTGCAGCAAGTAGATCCGCAACAAGATGCTTCGTTGGTTTCCTTGTCCTGCAAAGCAATTTCGCTATATTTCTGTCTTACAATTTCTTTTAGTTGTTCTGTATTTTCCATTTTAATTATTTTTTAGTTAACAACAATTTTCTTTCTTTTTTGTGAGTTTGGTTGAAATGTTGGCAAAATAGGTTTGCAGTTTTTCAATAGCTTTCTCATTAATGCAATAGCAAATGGCGTTACCTTCAATACTTCCCTTAATCAGCCCTGTGTTTTTGAGTTCTTTTAAATGTTGAGAAACTGTTGGCTGTGCAAGTGGCAATTCATTTACTATGTCGCCACAAATGCAAGTATCCACCTTTATGAGATACTCAACAATTGCTATCCTTGCAGGGTGCCCCAAAGCTTTGGCAAGTGTTGCAATTGTGTTCTGCTTATCGGTAAAATGTTCTGTTTTTGTGGCTCCCACATTTCGTAATTTAATATTGCAATATTACGATAAAGATTTTATAAACCAAATTTTCTTGAAAAAAAATTTGCAATGTCCGAAAAAGTACTATGCTTACATTTGTATGCATTAATTAGCTAAGACCTTGAAATGGGGTTACAGGTATTGGGCAGGGCTTGCTTGCAGGGGTGGAATAGTTGCTGTGTTCCCCCGGAACCGCTGCTGAATAAAGATATAAAAGTACAAGTTTACAAACAAAAGCCCAGCAATGTTTGTCCAGCCCAGATGAAGCACAATAGCGATAAAATGACCATTGCTCCAATATCCAGCCAGCCTTGCAGCAAACCCAATGTTGTACGTAGTTTTATTTCTTCTTTTTAGTTGGCTTTAATATCTTCTTTTCGTCATTTTCTAGCTGTCTTTGTACTTTCTTTACATCTTCTAAAGCTGGTAAAAACTCAGGTTTTACTCCTCTGTTTCCAAGCATTTTTCTAACTTCTATATTGTTGTCTATATGTTCTTTTGAAATTTGTAACTCGCCTTTCAAATTTTTCTCTACTACATTGTGGCTTGTTAATTCTGTTGCAAAATCTTTAGCTTTTATTGTCAGTGTTGGCAAAAAGTCAGCTAAGGGTCTATTCTCAGCAACCCCAAGTCGTTTTTTAATATCATTGGTGGAAAAAACACCGAAAATTGCTTTGTAACCTTTTGAAAGGATTACGGCAAATACTTTATCATCTACTACT
>JANMAV010000054.1:0-10458 GCA_031360055.1 Ferruginibacter sp. | reverse complement strand
AAAAAGTAGAAGTGTTAGTGGGCTAATTTCATTTATTGTATTTATTGTATGCCCCATATTATTATTTGTATTGTTTAGAGATAAAACTTTTGTAGAAATAACACAGTATGGCAAAGATTCATACGATGCTGGTGGCGAAGGTTTTTTTGGAACTAACCAAACTTTTTTAGAACATTTTTTTAATTCCTTTCCACAACAAAAAGATGCAGCTGGTAATTTATTATATTATCAATTAGAAGACGGTTCTCAAATAGCTGCATTGGATTATAGTAATGCAGCTCAAGTAGTATTTCACTCCCAAGCAGGTATTTTATTAATGCGTTTTATAGCATTTGCATACACGTATCATTATTTAAATTGGTTTAGCAAAACAGAAGTTATTAAGTGGCACAAAGTACCTAAAGCTAGGTTTATTGCCGTTATCGTATTATGGGTAACTTCTTTAGTTTTATACGGAGTAAATTATTCATTAGGATTGAGATGGTTGTACTTTTTAAGTTTTTGCCACGTATTGTTAGAGTTCCCATTAAATATGGTATCTATAACAGGTATTTTTAAAGAAACAAGTGGTATTATGAAGAATGGGTTTAAGCCAATACCGAGTATAGCTAAGGCTTAACGAAATAAAATAAAAAAGGGGGAATCGTAGAATAAATCTACAATTTTCCCTTTTTTTTGCACAAAAAATTATTGCTTATTCAGCTTTGAAAATCGAAGATTTAGTTAAGTAATTAAAAATTTCAATTTGCGATCGTATCTTTTTGGTATTACGAGGATTTACGTATTGGTTACTTAAATCATTATCCAACACCCTAGCTTTTATGTTATCACTTAGTTGTATGTTTACGATATCTATAAGCTCTTGCGCTATCTTTTTTTCAATAATTGGGCAGGCCACTTCAATTCTATGATCAATGTTTCTTACCATCCAATCAGCAGATGATATGAATACTTTAGCATCTCCAGCATTTTCAAAAATAATAAGCCGGGCATGCTCCAAATACTCATCAATTATACTGATACCTTGTACATAATTTTTAAATTTTTTACTCTCTGTAAACATGCAGCAAATACCCCTCACAATCAATTTTACGTGTACACCAAATCGGGCAGCTTCACTTAGTTTCTCAATTAAAATTTTATCGCTCAGTGAGTTTACTTTTAATATAATACCAGCTGGTTTTTTTGCTTTTGCATTTTTTATTTCTTTATTTATAAAAAATAATAATTGCCTACGCATATTTACTGGACTAACTAATAAAGTTTTACAGGTTTTTAAAATTCCTAATCTAGTACTTGGGTTTTCTAAATAAGTAAAAATTCTATTTACATCTGCCATAATATGTCTATTAGCTGTTAGTAGACAATGATCTCCATAAATTTTTGCAGTTTTTTCATTTACGTTACCAGTACTTACAAAACCATAATGAGTAGTTACATTATTTACCCTCTTTTTTATGAGGCAAAGTTTGGCATGTACTTTTAAATTGGTTACACCAATTAATACTTTTACACCGGCCTCTTCTAAATCAACTTTCCAATCTAGGTTAGCTTCTTCATCAAATCTTGCTCTTAACTCAAGCATTACAGTTACCTGTTTACCATTACGTACAGCATTTGTAAGTGCATTTATTATTTTGGACCGAGATGCTAATCTGTAACAAGTAATTTTAATGCTTTTTACATCGGGGTCAATAGCAGCTTCTCTCAACAAATCTATTACACTATCATAGCTATGGTATGGAAAATGCAACATTACATCTTGCTTAAGCACAACAGCACTTACACTTTTACTATCGGTAAGTTGTGCATGAGTAAAAGGTTTTTTACGAGTATTTTTTTGAGTAAAAACTGTATCAGGGAAATTAATGAAGTCTTTATAATTATGTATTCTACCACCCGGTATCATATTTTCATTATGTGTAAGGCCCAACCTTTTTACAAGGTAAGTAAGTAAAGAAGTATCAATTTCTTTATCATATACAAAACGAACTGGCTTACCTTTTTTACGGTTTTTTAAACCCTTTTCTATTTTTTGAATTAATGAGCCAGATACATCGTTATCAATATCTATTTCAGCATCTCTTGTAACTTTAATAATATGAGAAGAAAATTTATCGTAGCCGAAAAATGAAAAAATATTTGGTAAGCAAAATCTAATTACATCTTCTAACAAAATAATAAAATGTTCGTTATTTTTTGCAGGTAAAATTACAAACCTGGGCAAATGCCTAATTGGTACAGATACTAAGGCAAAACGTTGTGCTATAGATCTATCTTGCTTTGCTAGTTTACAAGCTAAATAAATAGATTTATCGTTCAGTACAGGAAATTGATGTAAGCTTTCAATCATTAAAGGAACTATGTAACTTCTTACCTCTTCATTAAAATAATCCAACACAAATTTTTGCTGTGTTGTAGATAGTTTTGTTTCGTTTACAAGGTTTATTTTTTGTTTTTTTAGTTCTCTTAGTATCTCTTTCCAAATACGCTCAAACTCTTTTTGTTGAAACAAAACTTTTTCCTGTATTTCATCTAATATATGCTGAGGATCTGCTTCTAAATGCATTTTAGCTTTGCCACCTAGCTCCATCATTTTTTTAAGCCCGGCAACCCGTACTCTAAAAAACTCATCTAAATTATTCGAAAATATTCCTAAAAATTTTATACGTTCCTTGAGAGGTACAGTATCATCGGCAGCTTCTTGTAATACCCTGCTATTAAATGAGAGCCAACTAATATCTCTAACAATTGTTTTTTTATGTTGCAAAACAAAATAATATTTTAATGTATAATTTAAAGTTACAGGTAGTAATGTTAGGTAGTTAGCTAGGCTTATTAATTAATTGTAAATTATTTTTGTTGCATAGCATTAATAATAATACTGCTAGATACATTATTAACCATATTAGCAAGTATAACTTTACCGCCTGCAGCTATAACATCGGCTGCACCAGCAATTTGCTCAATGCTGTAATCTCCTCCCTTCACTAACACATCGGGTAATATATTTTGTATTAATTGTAATGGAGTATCGTCAGTAAAAACTATAACAGCATCTACTAGTAATAAGTTGGCTAATAATAATACCCTAGCATTTTCATTGTTTATAGGCCTATTGGGGCCTTTTAATCTTTTTACTGATGCATCGCCGTTTACAGCCACAATTAAAATATCTCCGTGGCTTGCAGCTTCAGTTAAAGATGCTATGTGCCCGTGATGCAACACATCAAAAACACCATTTGTAAACACTACTTTTTTTTGCAACATATGCCAAACAGCCAATTGCTTTTTTATGGTATCTAATGTATATATTTTATGTTGTACTGCTGAGCTGATTTTCATTTTTTTGTTTATTAAAATACGGCAATAATATTACTGCTATTACACCAGCAATAATAATTATACTGGTGCTTACCCCCCAAATTAACCATCCAAAAGCTTTGCCTTGAGGCTCACTAATTCCATACATTACCAAAGTTTCCATAACAAATAAAGGAAATGCTCCTATGCCACCAGGTGTAATAATCATAGCAAGGGTTGAGAGTGATAAAACTGCACATGCTGCCTTTATACCTAAATGTGCCGTTCCATCCATAGCTTTAAAACCTAAATAAATTTGCAACATATACATGCTCCAAATAAATAACGTATGTATCAAAAACATTTTACGTTTTTTTAAAGTTTTAATGGCTGCAAAGCCTTTACCAACACCACTCATAAAATTTTTTACAGTAATAAAAATTTTATTGTTTGGGTATATTTGTACAGCTTTTTTAATGCCATAAACAATTAATAAAATTACTAGTATTAGTACACCTAATTTTATATAAGTGCTTGTGCCACCATTTTCTGTGAAAGATGTAAATTTTTCACTTACATACCCTCCTACAATATCAATTTGCAATAACACAGTTACCAGCATAAAAATTAAATAGGTAACTAAATCAAAAGCTCTTTCAATAAGTATAGTACCAATTAATTTATCAGCTTTTAAGTTTTCATATTTTGCTAGCATAGTACATTTCAAAACCTCACCAACCCTTGGTACGGCTGAGTTAGCTAAGTATCCTACCATTGTTAATGCAAATACATTTTTTAATTTTGGAAAATACCCAAGTGGCTCCATTAATAATTTCCAACGCATAGCTCTACTCAAATGGCTACATAATGCCATTATTACCACAGGTATAAGTAAAGTAAAATTTGTGTTACTGAGTGCATTATTAAACTCAAGCCTATCTGCATCACTCATATCGCTAAGCTGCCACCAAACTAGGGCTAACCCACCACCAATAAAAATTATATATTGTAATGATGAAAGTATTTTCTTTCTCATAAAATTAAAATTTGTGCCTTACAACTTTACATTATCAATAAGGCGAACAGTATCTAAATAAGCTGCAACTAATGCAACCAATGGCTTTTCCCCATCCCAATCATCTACTATTTGCAGTGTAGTTGCATCGGCAATTTCAGTGTAATCTACTTTATATCCATTATTTTGTAAAAAATTAGTAGCATCTTTTTTTAATTGTAACAAATTCCCAACAACTACATTCATTTTTATATAATTAAGCGTTTCTATAATTTTTAATGCTTTCTGCCGCTGTATGGTATTTAATCTCCTATTTCTGCTACTCATAGCTAGCCCATCTGTTTCTCTTATAGTAGGGCAAATGGTAAGTTGTATGCTAGGGTAATGTTGTTGCATCATTATTTTAATTACCATACATTGTTGATAATCTTTTTGGCCAAGGTACATAGTGGTTGGCTGTACAACAGCCAATAATTTATCTACAATAGTACAAACTCCGTTAAAATGCCCTGGTCTGTATTTACCTTCTAATACAGTTTCAATGTATCCGAGCTCATAAGTTTTTGTTATTTGTGAAGATCCATACATTTCTGATACTGTTGGCAAAAAAATTACATTACATCCTTCTTTTTCAAGTAAATCAATATCACTCTCAATTGTTATAGGATATTTGGCAAAATCATCAGCATTATTAAACTGAGTGGGGTTTACAAAAATGCTACAAACAGTTATACTATTTTCGCTTTTTGATTGTTTAATAAGCGATACATGACCTTGGTGTAAAGCACCCATTGTAGGTACAAAGCCTATTGAATTGCCAAGCTCCTTTTTAGAAAATATATAATTTTGTAAGCTATTTATTTCTTTAAATAATGTCATAACTAATTATTTATTAATATTTTATGTATTGTATATACATGTATGAAAAAAAAATGTTACTTTTGCAACCGTTTTAAAAACTTTTTCACTGCATAAACTTAGTACAACAATGCTTACAAAGAAAAGAATTTTATTCATAGCAAATGAAATGTCGCCTTATGTTGACATTACATCGTTTGCTGATGTTGTAAATAAGTTGGCTGTTTTATCTAACGATAGCAATATGGAAGTACGTTGTATAATGCCCAAATTTGGCACTATAAATGAACGTAGGCACAGGTTACATGAGGTAGTAAGGTTAAGTGGTATTAATGTTTCAATAGATAATGATGACTACCCATTAATAATAAAAGTAGCCTCTTTGCCAAATGCAAGATTACAAGTTTACTTCTTAGATAATGATGATTTTTTTAAACGTAAATTTTTGTTTAATGATGAAAATCAAAGCTTTTACGATGATAACGCTTTAAGGGCAGTACTATTTTGTAAAGGTGCATTAGAAACCGTAAAAAAGTTTGGATGGCCACCAGATATTATTCATTGCAGCGGTTGGATGACAGGTTTAGTACCCATGTTCATAAAATCAGCATATAAAAGAGAACCAGTATTTAGTCATTGCAAAGTGGTGTATACTATAGGTGATAATACTTTTAAAGAAAAACTTAGCTCAAACTTTTTACAATTAGCTACTATCAATGATAATGTAACTAAAAAAGAATTGGAGCCATACAAAGAACTTACCAATATTGCTTTGCAAAGAGGTGGTGCTACATTTGCTGATGCCATTACATTTGGCACAGAAAATCCTGATAAAAAATTAGTTGCAGAGTTTACTAAAGTAAGGGGCAAAAAAATATTGAAGTTCAATGATGAAGGTGATTTAACAGACTATTTACAATTATATGCCGACCTTGCTAAATAAAATTTAGTCTAATTACTTAAAAAATTACACAGCTTTGCAAAAACGATTTTTACCTGCATTTTTTTTACTTTTTATTATAGTTACCATTGTAAGTTACAGTTGTACCAAAATAGATACTACAACCTTAGGTGGAGACATAGTTACTGTTGATAATATAAATGTATTTGCAGATACATTAGATGTTATAACCTCTCAGGGTATATTTAATGACTCAAGTATTATAAGCAAAGCCGATAACCATGTAATAGGTAATATTAGTAATGATCCTTTATTTGGTAAAACTACTGCAGCAGTTTATGTACAATTTAAGCCAATTTTTTATCCCTTCTATTTTGGTAATGCAGGTGATACGGTAAAATCAACTATCAGTTCTAAAGCAGGTTTTGATTCAGCTTTTATATGTTTATCTTACAAAGGTGCATGGGGAGATTCTGTGACTAGTATACCACAAAAATTTGAAGTTAGGCGTATTGTAGATGCAAATTTTAAAGAAAAAACTGATACACTTCGTCCTATTAATTACCAACCAACTATAGATAATTCCATGCTTTTAGGCTCTGCTGATATTACTCCAGTAATTGCTAAAAGTCAGTTTAAATCAATAAATAGAAAAGACTCTTTTAATTTTCAAATTCGTATTAAACTTACCGGGCAAGGTGCAACTTACGCTGCCAATATTTTTAATAATCAAGATTCTACAGCTGCAGGCCCTAACAATGCTTTATACAATGATTCTATATTTAGAGAACGCTTTAATGGTTTTGAAATAAAAAGTGTTAGTAGCACAGGTAATACATTGTTTTATGTAAACATTGTAGATGCAAAATCGAGATTAGAATTTCATTATCGCAAATTAAAAAATAATATAGTTGATACAGTAATTCAGTCATTTCAAATGTATATATCTCCTACTGCTAATGCAAAAATATCGTCTAGTGCAAACTACATAAAAAGAGATTATACAGGTACCAATGTTGCCAACCCAATGGCTGACGATTTGTTTTTACAAACTACTCCTGGTACATTTGCAAACGTAACTATACCTGGCCTAACTAACTATCCAAAAAGGATAATTAATAGAGCATATTTAATTATAGAACAGAAACCTAACAATACAATTAGTGATGGGATTTACACACCACCTCCCTTCTTGTATTTAGATTTAAAGGATACTTTAATTTCAACACCTCAACGTTATAAGCCTGTATATTTTGATTTAAGTGGTGGAATATTTTACAATCCAGATGCTACCAATGCAACTACTACTGCTTATCATCCTTACCCCAGTAGTAATGTAGATATAAATAATTTTGGTGGCAGAGCCTTACGTAGATATGAATTAAATGGTACCGAGTTTGCTAGGTATGAAATAAATCTTACAAGATATGTACAGCATATATCTACCAGTGGTTATAAAAATTATGACTTGCGTTTATATTCACCTTTCAATTATTATTACCCACAATACCTAGGCACACAATATGTAATTCCTTATTACAATCCTATAGCCTTAGGTGCTGTAAGAGTTGGGGCAGGTAGCACTTTGCCAGCACCTCACAAAATGAGGATGGTTGTTATTTACACTAAATTATAAGTTTGTAATACACAATTTCTGTACTTACATTTATTAAATTTAAATGGAGTTACTTATTTAGTTATCAACTATTATCTTTGCAATCTAAAAAAAAGAAAACATGCCGTATTTATTTACATCTGAATCAGTGAGCGAAGGCCACCCAGATAAAATTGCTGATCAAATTAGTGACGCACTTATTGATAATTTTTTAGCATTTGATGCCTCAAGTAAAGTAGCTTGCGAAACTTTGGTTACCACAGGCCAAGTTATACTTGCAGGAGAGGTTAAAAGTAAAGCCTATCTTGATGTACAAGAAATAGCTAGAGGAGTAATACGTAAAATAGGATATACCAAAAGTGAATACATGTTTGAGGCAAATAGTTGTGGTATATTATCAGCTATACATGAGCAAAGCCAAGATATTAATCAAGGAGTTGATAAAAAGAAAAAAGAAGAGCAAGGAGCCGGCGATCAAGGAATGATGTTTGGCTATGCTACAAACGAAACAGATAATTACATGCCCTTAGCTTTAGCATTATCTCACGATATTTTAAAAGAGTTAGCATTAGTACGTAGAGAAAATAAAGCAATAAAATATTTACGCCCCGATGCTAAAAGTCAGGTAACGTTAGAATATAATGATGATAATACCCCAGTAAGAATAGATGCTATTGTAGTATCTACCCAACATGATGATTTTGGAAAAGATGAAGTGATGTTGAAAAAAATTAAGAAAGATATCATAGAAATTGTTATACCAAGAGTAAAAGCAAAATACAAAAAGTACGACCACCTATTTACTAACAAAATAAAGTATCACATTAACCCTACTGGTAAGTTTGTAATTGGTGGGCCACATGGCGATACAGGCCTTACTGGTAGAAAAATAATTGTAGATACATATGGTGGAAAGGGAGCACACGGTGGTGGTGCTTTTAGTGGTAAAGATCCTAGTAAAGTAGATAGAAGTGCAGCTTATGCAACTAGGCATATAGCCAAAAATTTAGTGGCTGCAGGGTTATGTAGTGAGGTATTGGTACAAGTGAGTTATGCCATTGGTGTAGCACAACCTACAAGTATAAACGTAGTAACTTATGGCACTGCAAAAGTAAAATTAACTGATGGTGAAATTGCAGAAAAGATTATGAAAATGAGCTGCTTTGATATGAGGCCCTATTTTATTGAACAAAGATTAAAATTGCGGAACCCAATTTATAGTGAAACTGCTGCTTATGGCCACATGGGTAGAACACCAGAAGTAGTTGAAAAAACATTTAACTCTCCAGGTGGTGTAGCCATAAAGAAAAAGGTGGAATTATTTACTTGGGAAAAATTAGATGCTGTAAAAGAAGTAAAGAAAGTATTTGGATTAAAATAACAAATACCTTTTATTAATTTTATAAAAAAAGCAATATCAAATTGATATTGCTTTTTTTGTGATCCGGATTGGATTCGAACCAATGACCCTCAGCTTAGAAGGCTGATGCTCTATCCAGCTGAGCTACCGAACCATAGTTTTTATTTTGGGCTGCAAATATAGGAGTAAATATTTTATAAGAAAAAAAATTACATCTTTTATGCAGCATTTTATCAATAATTGCTATCTTACCAATAAATAATAACAATTTCATTAAAACTAATTTATAGAATTGTTAAAAATTCTTGATTAGTATAAATTTTGATGCTACATTTGCGTTTTAACAATATCTTAATACACGTTGTAAAGTTAACTTTACTAGCAAAACTTTTAAATTAAAATAAGCATTTATGAAACAAAAACTTACACTGTTACTTCCGGCTTTGTTTTTTGTAGGTTGTGCATTTGCACAAATGGCAGATAGCAAATTCAGCTCTTCTACAAAAGGAAGCTTATTCGGCATCCATTTTAACGCTTTAGATTTACAAACTCCAGTAACAATAAAAAATACTGCAGGCGATAGAAAATTTACAAGAATTGAAGATATGGATTTTGGGTTCTCTTTATCATATTGGAAAGGGTTAACAAAAACAATTGATTTTTCTACTAGAGCAGGTTTAATGTTTCATAACTACGCTTTAATTGATAGAAATGAAGTAACTAAAGCCGATAAAAAACCAGTTGGGATTGAACTTGAACCAACTTTAAATTTCAGGCCTTATGGTGATAATGCATTATTTTCTCCATTTTTAACAGCTGGTGTTGGTGGCGGTTACTACACAGGTAAGTTTGGTGCTTATGCTCCTGCTGGTTTAGGTGTTCAACTTAACTTAAAGAGCGAAACTTATGTACTTGTACAAACTCAATATCGTTTTGCATTAACAAAAGATGTATTACAAGATAATTTATTTTACTCACTTGGTGTAGCTCAAAGTATTGGTAAAGTAAAAGAAAAAGTGACTCCACCTCCACCACCTCCAGTAGTATTAGATCGTGATGGTGATGGTGTTTTAGACGCTGATGATAAATGCCCAGATGTAGCTGGTTTGGCAGCTTTACAAGGTTGCCCAGATAGAGATGGTGATGGCATTGCTGATGGCGATGATAAATGCCCAGATGTAGCTGGTGTTGCAAAATACCAAGGTTGCCCAATTCCAGATACTGATGGTGATGGTATAAATGATGAGAATGATAAATGCCCTACTGTAAAAGGTGTTGCAAAATATCAAGGTTGCCCTATACCTGATACTGATGGTGATGGTGTAAATGATGAAGAAGATAAATGCCCTACACGTGTAGGTCCTGCTAGCAACCAAGGTTGCCCAGTAATAGCTAAAGAAGTGATG
>JANMAV010000042.1:0-2884 GCA_031360055.1 Ferruginibacter sp. | reverse complement strand
TTTGATACTATTTTTTAGAACTTTTTTTTTCAAATACGTTGATTGTTTCTTTACAGATTTTATGAATTGTAGTTATACATTTAAAAACAGTAGTTATTTTTTGAATGAAAGCTGTAAAATCTCTAAAATCCTTTTACTTTAATGGCACAAAAAAAATTACTTCGATTTGCTCAAATTAAGGATTTTGAAAATGTATTGGAATATCCTGAAAACATGCAAGGGCAGTGGCATAAATTTTTTAAAAATGATAATCCCATTATATTAGAACTTGCATGTGGTAGGGGCGAATACACTATAGGTTTGGCTACCCTGTACCCCAATAAAAATATTATAGGGGTAGATGTGAAGGGAAATAGAATGTACATTGGTGCAAAAGCAGCACTAAGTACCAACCTTACAAATGCCGCTTTTTTGCGTACACAAATTGAAAAAATAACTGCTTATTTTACCAAAGAAGAAGTGAGTGAAATTTGGATTACTTTTCCTGACCCACAACTTAGACTTTCAAAAGCTAAAAAAAGGCTAACTCACCCAAGGTTCCTTCGCTTATACAATGAAATTTTGATAAAAAACGGTGCTATAAATTTAAAGACTGATTCACCAGACTTATTTTATTTTACCAAATTAATTATTGAAATGTATGGGTTAAAGAGCATAGAAACGAATGAAGATGTATACAAGGATAAAACCACATCAAATGAATTGGTTATAAAAACGCATTATGAAGGATTAGATATTGCAGGAAGTAAAAAAATATTTTACCTAAAATTTAGTTTGCCGGGATTAATAATTGATAAAGATGTAGAACTAAAGCAAAAGATTAATACAGTTGTGCTGTAATTATGAAATTGTAAACTTACAATTACTAGCTTTTAGGCCTAATTAATTTATTAGCCTATACACTTTAATTTTAGTGGCAAGTTGTAAAAGTAATAATTAATTTATGGCAGAAAAATTGACAAACCCTCCGCAGAAAAAAGATAAATTCACTTTTTTTGATGATGTTTATGCCGTAGTAAGGCAAATACCAAAAGGTAGAGTTACTAGTTATGGGGCTGTAGCTGGTTATTTGGGTACAAAATTATCTGCAAGGATGGTAGGTTGGGCAATGAATGCAGCACATGCTCAAAAACCAACTGTGCCAGCACATAGAGTAGTAAATAGAAATGGCATGCTTACGGGCAAACACCATTTTGCTACTTCAACTTTAATGCAAGAATTGTTAGCAAAAGAGAAAATTATAGTGAAGGATGATGTTATTGTGGGCTTTAAAACTATATTTTGGGATCCTTTGGTAGAATTGGGCTTGTAGGTTAATTTAAAAGCAGATTGCTATGATGGTTTTGTTTTATTTAAACTAAAATTTGTTTTTTATTTGCCGCTGACTGGCAGATTTTTATTTTTATTTATTGTCTAATTGTTGAATGTTAAATGTTTACTTATGAGCCGAGCTATGCAGGGAATCATTGCCTTTATTAACCATGATAAAGAATATGCAATGATAGAATATGAAGAAAATAACAAAAAGAAAACCGTAAGGGTAAGCATAGATGATAACAGCCAAAAACAAATGAAGGTTAAAAACCTTATAAAAAAAACCCATCATTTTATGGTTGGCGATGTGGTTAGCTTTCAAGTAAAGCTTAGCGATAGAGGTGATAGAATGGTTGCAGTGGGCACAGAGTTTTTGTATAACAATGCATTAGATGTATTGATAAATAAAAGTTTTGAAAACAATAAATTTATTGGCTACTTGAAAATGGCAGATGATAAATATTTTGTAAAGGAAATTGATAGTTACTTGTTTTTTCCTGTACCATTTTTTGCCTGGCAAATTTTACCAACTGAGCAAGAACTTAATGAGCAAGTTATTTTTAGCTTAGAGAATACTCATAAAAAAGAGAAAATTTTTGCATCGCTATTTAATAATAAATATATACCAGAATTTGAGCAGGCAGTAAAACTTTTTAAAACTAAAACTACCATTGAGGCTGAAGTAATAAAAATATCGCCTCATAATGTTTATGTAAACATTATAGGTAATAAAATACAAGCCAAATTACCTTTGGAGGAAGCAGTACACGTTGGAGATAAAATAGAAGTTGTAATTACTCATTTGGCTAAAAATAAAATAGCAGTAAAGCGTTTGCAGCAAATTTAAAAATTACCAGTTTTAATTTATTTAAAAAACTGAAATAAAATCTTGTACAGATGTTCATGTTCCTTTTAAAAGTTTTTAACAAGCAGATTAAATTAGTTTTATGAAAAAAGTATTGTTCATACTATTAAGCGTATGCCTATATTGTAATGTTATTGCACAAAAAAACCCTTGCAATACTGATGTAGCTATTAATTACAAATTAGAAAATACAGATACCACCATTGTTTTAAAAAATGGTACTGAGGTAACATTTAATCGTTGTGAATTTTTTGATATTAAAGATTGTGTAGAGTTTGCTGAAATAAGAACAGTTGACGATTTACGAGCCTTTGGATTATCAACTATGGATGAAAATGGAAACTTACTATTGAGTTGTGGTATGTTTTATTTAAACTTAGAAAATGGTGATTGCCCAAAAAAATGTTTAGAAGTACCAGTTAAAATTAAAATACCCATGCTTAGTAATCCTTGTTTTGCAGGTTTAAGTACTAACAATTTATTTATAGCCAACAGCAGTGGTAAATGGGTAAAAAGTAACGAACCAACAAAAGAATTTATAGGAAAGAATGGTCAAAAATATTTTGAGTTTAAAACGAAATGTGGTGCTAAATTAAATTGTGACCAAAAGTTAAAAACCAACATCGTAAAATTTAAAAGTAAAAATTTAAAAACGATAAATAGCTTAACAGTTACATCAAACTGCCCATTAATTAAAGCAACATT
>JANMAV010000010.1:0-3242 GCA_031360055.1 Ferruginibacter sp. | reverse complement strand
AATTGTTTTAAAATAAATTAAAATAAATTATTTTCTAAATACTTCTATTTTTTTATGTTCCGTTTCATTTTTATTTTATTGGCATAAACCTGTGATAAATGTTATTTTAGTTTTTATGTTTTTCAATTATATCATTTCATTAAATAAAATTGGAAGTAAATATTTAACTCCATATTTATTTGTAATCGTTTAACAATACTACCTGTAAACCTTATTATTTTATTAGCTTTGCGTACCATAAATTTGACTATGCAAAAATTAAGTAACTACGTAACAGGCAGTTGGATACAAGGAGACGGTGATGGTGCTACACTATTTAATGCAGTAAATGGCCAAGCTATTGGCACTGCTACAAGCCAAGGTATAGATTTTGCAAACGTTTTACATTATGCAAGAACGGTAGGTAACCCTGCGCTTCGTAAAATGACATTTCAAGAAAGAGGACGAATGCTCAGAGCACTAGCATTGCACCTATTGCAGCACAAAGAAAAATTTTATGCTATAAGTTATCAAACAGGTGCTACAAGGATAGATAGTTGGATAGATATAGAAGGGGGAATTGGTAACCTTTTTAGCAATGCAACATTACGTAGAAAATTGCCAGACGAAATCTTTTGCCTTGATGGAGACCCAATTAACTTAGGAAAGGAAAATACATTTATGGGTCATCATATATTAGTACCAAAAGAAGGTGTGGCTGTTCATATAAATGCATACAATTTTCCTATTTGGGGTATGTTAGAAAAAATAGCTTGCAATTTGCTTGCAGGTATGCCGGCTGTTGTAAAGCCAGCAACTGTAACAAGTTATTTAACAGAGGCAGTAGTAAGAGAAATAATTGCTTCAAATATTTTACCAAAGGGTGCATTACAGCTTATATGTGGCAGTGCTGGTAACATGCTAAATTTTGTTACAAGCCAAGATGTGGTTACGTTTACAGGGTCTGCATACACAGGAATAAAATTAAAAAGCCACCCAATAATTTTACAAGAAACAGTGCCATTTAATATGGAAGCTGATTCATTAAACTGTATTGTATTGGGTACCGATGTACAACCTAATATGCCAGAGTGGGATATTTTTATTAAGGAAATACGCAAAGAAATGACGGTGAAAGCCGGCCAAAAATGTACCGGTATAAGAAGAATTTTTGTGCCTGAAAATAAAATTGAAGATGTAAATATTGCATTAATAAAAGAGCTCGAAAAAACTACCATAGGCAACCCCTTAAACGATAAAGTTAGAATGGGAGCTTTAGCAGGGCAAGAGCAACGTAATGATGTAAGAAGCCAGGTGCAAAAAATATTGGCTAGCTCACAAATAATATATGGCAGTTTAGACAGTGTTACATTAATAGATGCTGATGAAAACAAAGGGGCATTTATGGGGCCAATTATATTGCAAAATAATACACCATTTGTTAGCGAAGAGCCCCATAATATTGAGGCATTTGGACCAGTAAGTACTATTATGCCTTATAAAGATATGTACGATGCAATTGCACTTAGCAAAAAAGGAAAAGGTAGTTTGTGTACCTCAATTGTAACAGCAAGTAAAAGTATTGCCAAACAATATGTTATTGGGGCTGCTACACAACATGGCCGTATTTTGGTATTAAATGCAGCTTGTGCAAAAGAGAGTACAGGCCATGGCAGCCCACTTCCTAGCTTGGTTCATGGTGGGCCTGGTAGGGCAGGTGGTGGCGAAGAAATGGGAGGCATACGTGGTGTAAAACATTACATGCAACGTACTGCTATACAAGGTAGCCCCGATATGATAACTGCTATTACAAATGTATACCAAGCACATGCTACTGGTAATATTGAAGAAAAACATCCTTTTAAAAAATACTTTGATGACCTGCAAATTGGTGACCAATTAATTAGTAAAAAACGTTTAATTACCAAGGAAGATATTGATGCCTTTGCTGAACTTAGTGGAGATCATTTTTATGCCCATAAAGTAGAAACTAATTTTACAAATACTATGTTTACTGAACAAGTAGCCCATGGGTACTTTATAATAAGTGCTGCTGCAGGTTTGTTTGTAGATAGTTTTGAAAAAAACCCTGTTTTACTTAATTATGGTGTAGATGAAATGCGTTTTACAAAACCAGTTTATGCTGGTAATAGTATATATATTAGGTTTACATGTAAAGAAAAAACAGCACAAGAAATTAAAGAACCTAACCCAGATGTAGCTTTTGTACAAGGCCAAGATATACCAAAAGGAATTGTAAAATGGTATGTAGAAATTTTTGATGATGCAGACGAAGCAGTTGGAGTTGGCACTATATTAACAATGGTTGAAAGGTTTAACGAACAATAATGTAGCTCAAAATATAGTTTATATATTTGCCGGAATACATTTAACAGATATTAAAATTTACAATAATTAAGCAAATGACAGAAATACAACAAGGCACCGTAGTTTCAGAAACCCACGCAGGCATTACAACTATTGAGTTTAGCCACCCACAAAGCAACTCAATGCCTACAAAACAATTAGAAAAATTAGCACACGAAATTCATTTTGCAGGTACACATACCGAAACAAAAGTTATTATTTTAAGAAGCACAGGAGATAGATCTTTTTGCTCAGGTGCAAGTTTTGATGAGTTGTTACAAATTAAAAATAAAGCAGAAGGAGAAAAGTTTTTTAATGGCTTTGCAAATGTTATAAACAACATGCGTCGCTGCCCAAAAATGATAATTGTTAGGGTGCAAGGTAAATGTGTAGGTGGTGGTGTTGGTATAGCTTCAGCAGCAGATTATACAATTGCAGTAGAAGGGGCAGATATTAAGTTGAGTGAACTTGCAGTAGGTATTGGCCCATTTGTAGTGGGGCCTGCTGTAGAGCGTAAAATAGGCACTGCTGCATTTAGTGCTTTAGCTATAGATGCCACCATGTGGCGTAATAGTGATTGGGCAAAAAAAAAGGGCTTATTTGCAGAGGTACATGAAAATATTGCTAACATGGATGAATCAGTAAAAAGGTTAGCAAACACATTAGCACATAGTAACCCTGAAGCAATGGCAGAAATGAAAAAAATGTTTTGGAAAGGTACAGATCATTGGGATACATTATTGCCTGAAAGAGCAGCAATAAGTGGAAAATTAATACTCAGTAATTTTAGTAAAGAAGCTATTGGAAATTTTAAAATTAAATAAAACGTATCTTATAAATTTAAACAAAAGCAAAAGTAAAAAAGGCAGATTCATAAGTATGAATCTGCCTTTTTT
>JANMAV010000301.1:0-8955 GCA_031360055.1 Ferruginibacter sp. | reverse complement strand
CACAAAATGACAGTAAAATTTATTTGCCAAAAGAGATAGATGGCCTACGTGGAAAAACAATTTTTACTGCTGCACATCGCAATAACGAAGCAAAAATATTTTGGATGCTTGATAATACTTTTGCAGGTACTACCCAACATTTTCATGAAATAGCATTAAGCCCAACAAAAGGTAAACATACCATTACCTTAACGGATGAACAAGGAAATAGCTTCACCAAAAATTTTGAAATTATTGATGATAATTAGCTAAAGCATCTATTATATTTGTGAAAAAAAATTATGGATCAATTATTACTAGGTATAGGTACAAGGTTGCAGCATACACAGTTTGGGCCTGGGGTTATTGTTGCAGTAAAGTATGCTAGTTATATGATTTCTTTTATTGAAACTGGTATAAAAGAAATAGATAAAGCTGATGATAAATTGGAAGAAATAATACCTGAAAATGTAACGGAAGAAATTACAACAACAGCTGAACTAGAAAAATCTATGTTGAAAATATTGAGAATGTGGGGTGGTTTTTCAGAAATTGTACCACTTGCTGATAAGTGGTTAGGAGGTAAAATGATTTTACAAACTGCTGATAAAAATTTAAAACCAAAGGAAATTCCAGTGGAAGATTTTTTTCATAAAATTGTAATGTTAAGAGATAGATTAAGGGTGCTAGAACAAAATATTAATAGCCACAAAAAAATAACTGATGAGGAAAAGGTAAATATACAACAGTACATAACCCGTTGCTATGGCTCACTTACAACCTTTAATGTTTTGTTTAAATATAAAGAACAATTTTTTATTGGGGATAAAGCTGGGAAAGATGAATAATGTATTTACAACATTCGTTTATTTTTAATTGTAAACTTTTCTTAATTATTAAAAAAGAGTTTAACATCGGGTTTCAATATCAATTTACTTTACCCTCAAAAAGGGCTTTTGTAGAAATTCCTTTTTTGTGCATTTTTCTAATTAGCCAAGGCTCATATACAACTGCATCTGCCCATAAACCTAATCTTTTTTCCTTTGCATTTTTTTCATAAATAGCTAGTTGGGTTTCAGTGTTGTAGGCTTTGTAATGCCAAGCCATGCCGGCTTTTATCATTTCGGCACTTACATCTATATTATTTGGCAACGTAATTCTAGCAACAGTTCTTCCGTTTCTATCAAGTTTCAACATTTCAATACTTACCATTTTTCCAAAGCATAAATTAGCAAGATATTTTTTAGAAACCTTATAAAATGGCATTCCTTTTTCAGGTGCATCTATAGCATCTAGCCGTATACGTATGGTTTTATTATTGCTTTGTAAAAAATCAACCGTATCTCCATCTACAATACCAATAACCTTACCTACATCAACCTTTGTTTGCGTAATTGTAAAACTACAGGTAATGAATATGATTAGCAAAATAGCAATATTTTTCATAGCTAAATGTAACCATTAAACTTTATGTACAAAAGTAAGTGCAGCAAAAAAAAACTTGTAAATTTTTGCACTTTATTACCATAATAAAATTCTAAATTGCCTCCATAAATTAAAGAAAAATGAGCAAATTTCTACTATCTATCTTATCAGTATTTTTTGTTTGCAGTTTGTCAGCACAAGGGGTATCTATGGGGCAACCTCCATACTTAAAAGTGCCAGTAGTACCGCCATTTAAATTAATGTTGGCACCTGATAGTATGATGTTTACCAAAAATAATTTAGCAAAAAATAAAGCTACTATTATTATGGTTTTTAGTCCTGATTGTGAGCATTGTGTACTTGCTACAGAAAATATGCTAGCTAATTATAACAAATTAAAGAAAGCTCAAATAATTATGGCTACTCCATTAGCTTATGTGTTTACTAAAAAGTTTTACAAACAATATAAAATAGCTGCATATCCTGCCATAAAATTAGGAGTTGATAATATTTTCTTTATGGGAACTTTTTTTGCAGTAAAAAGCTATCCAGCAGTTTTTGTATACGATAAAAAAGGAAAATTTAAAAAAGCTTTCGGTACAGATGTAAAATTTGAAGATGTAGTGAAGGAGTTGTAAGTTTATGATTCCTGTTTCCTGTTTCTTAAAAACTATTCCCATGTTAATTGGATTGTTTTCAGTTTTAGTTGTACTTCAACTATCTAAATTATCTACATATTTTTTATTAATACTAAATAATATTATTAAAATATGAATATTATTTTAGCTATTACAAATATATTTGCAGCAAAATTATAATCCTTAACCAATAACAAATTAAAAATGAAAGTAACCGTAGTAGGTGCAGGTGCAGTTGGTGCAACATGTGCTGATAACATTGCCCGTAAACAACTTTGCGATGAGCTTGTAATTGTAGATATTAAAGAAGGATTTGCCGAAGGTAAAGCCATGGATTTAATGCAAACTGCACAACTTGAAGGGTTTGATACCAAAATTATTGGTAGTACTAATGACTACACTAAAACTGCTGGTAGTACTGTAGCGGTTATAACATCTGGTATTCCACGTAAACCAGGTATGACAAGAGAAGAACTGATAGGCATAAATGCAGGTATTGTAAAAACAGTTACAAAAAATATTTTAGAGCACTCACCGGAGTGTATTATAATTGTGATTAGTAACCCAATGGATACTATGACTTATTTAGCTTTGAAAGAAAGCGGATTGCCAAAAAACAGAATTATTGGTATGGGTGGCATGTTAGATAGTGCAAGGTTTAGATATTTTTTAAGCACAGCTATGGAGTGCAGTCCAAATGATTTGCAAGCAGTAGTTGTAGGTGGCCACGGTGATACCACCATGATACCACTTACCCGTTTAGCAACATATAATGGCATGCCTGCTGAAAACTTTTTACCAGCTGATGCCTTACAAAAAGTAGCGGCAGATACAATGGTTGGCGGTGCAACACTTACAGGTTTATTAGGTACTAGTGCTTGGTATGCTCCCGGTGCAGCTGGAGCAGCTTTGGTAGAGGCTATTGTAAGAGATGAAAAAAAATTAATGCCTTGCTGCGTTTACTTAGATGGTGAGTACGGTCAAAAAGATATATGCATTGGTGTACCAGTAATTATTGGGAAAAATGGCTGGGAAAAAATTGTAGATTTTAAACTTAATGAAGAAGAAATGACTGCATTTGCTAAAAGTGCAGATGCTGTTAGAAGCATGAACAGTGTGTTGAGTACATTGAGTATTTAAGTTATAGAAAATTATAAAACTGAAAGGCTGTCTTATAATAGAGACAGCTTTTTTTATAACTACTCCTAAAAAACTATCCCATAAAAAAAGCCTCCCAAAATTTGGAAGGCTTTTACATATTTTCGAAAAAAAATTTATACTGCAAAACTTTCACCACAGCCGCAACTTCTGCTTGCGTTAGGGTTATCAAAATAAAATCCTTTTCCATTTAAACCATCGCTAAACTCAAGCTCTGTATTAACTAAATATAAAAAACTTTTTAAATCGCAAACAATTTTTACCCCTTTGTCTTCAAATACTTGATCCATTGGTTTTACCTCATTATCAAAATCCATTTTATAACTAAGTCCACTACAACCGCCGCCTACAACACCTACACGTAAAAAATAGGTATCATCATCAGCCACACCACTTTCTGCCATTAAGCTAAGAACCTTTGCTTTGGCTTTATTGGAAATGTAAATACTATTCTCAGCCCCCCCTCCCCCCAAAGGAGGTATTTGAGACTCTGCGGTTGCAGCGTTTGATGTGATATTTAAAGTTTGGCTTTCTACCATTTTTAAAATTGTATTGGTTGCACAAAAAAATATATCCCCGACCTTTGCTATTCATAATTAGCTACAAATAATTGTAAAACAAATCCCCCCTTCGGGGGGTGGGGGGCTGTGTTTAGGGGGCTTTTAGTGTACTACACTCTCTTCAAACTTTATAGCCTCTTTACCATTCTTTACACGGTAATCATTTATTGCTGCTTTAATTGCATCTTCTGCCAATACTGAACAGTGAATTTTTACTGGAGGCAAATTTAATTCCTCTACAAAATCCATGTTATCAACTGTTAGTGCTTCATCTACACTTTTACCCTTTAACCACTCAGTAGCTAATGATGATGAGGCAATAGCTGAACCACATCCAAAAGTTTTAAATTTTGCATCTGTAATAATACCAGTAGCATCATCTACTAGTATTTGTAGCCTCATTACATCTCCACACTCTGGTGCTCCTACAAGCCCAGTACCTACGCTTTTATCTGCTTTATCAAGAGTACCTACATTTTTAGGGTTTTGATAATGGTCTATTAATTTATCTGAATATGCCATGATATTTAATTTGAAAATGTGACAATTTGTAAATGTGCAAATTGTGTTATAATTGTTACTTTATTTTTTTATTAAAATTTTACAAAAACTTGATGCTAAGAATTGCTGATTTTTTTCCATTTACAAATTGCATTAAAATTGTTTACTTTTAATTAAAATTTTATACAGCTTGAATTTGAAATTTGCTCATTTTCACATTTGCAAATTATTTTAATGCGCTGCCCACTCAATACTATTCAAATCAATACCTTCTTTATACATTTCCCATAGTGGGCTCATTTCTCTTAACTTAATTACAGTTTCACTAATAGCTTTAACCGTATAATCTATTTGTTCATCAGTGGTAAATCTTCCCAATCCAAAACGTAAAGAACTATGAGCTAAATCATCGCCTAAGCCTAGTGCCTTTAATACATACGATGGTTCTAACGATGCCGATGTACAAGCTGACCCACTGCTTAGAGCAATATTTTTATTAAAGCCCATCAATAAACCTTCACCCTCTACATGCTTAAAACTTATATTAGTTACATGTGGTAGCCTATGTTCCGTACTTCCATTTATGTAAGCCTCTTCCAACAACATTAATGCAGTTTCTAATTTATCTCTCATTTTACTAATACGTTTTGTATCAGCCTCCATATCTTGCATACACAACTCACAAGCCTTGCCCAAACCTACTATACCTGGTACATTAAGTGTGCCACTTCTCATACCTCTTTCATGGCCACCACCATCCATTTGGGCAGTTACTTTTACCCTTGGGTTTTTACGGCGTACATACAATGCACCTACACCCTTTGGACCATACATTTTATGAGCAGTAAATGCCATAATATCAATACCATCCTTAATTACATCTACCGGTATTTTACCTACAGCTTGTGTACCGTCAGTAAAAAATAATACTCCATGTTTACGAGCAATGGCACTAATTTCCTTAATAGGCATTACCGTACCAATTTCGTTATTGGCATACATGATAGATATTAAAATAGTGGTAGGCTTAATGGCAGCTTCTAACTCGGCAAGGTCTATTAAGCCATCAGGCTGCACTTGCAAGTAAGTTACATCTCCACCTAATTTTTCAATATGCTTACAGGTATCAAGCACGGCTTTATGCTCAGTTGTAGCGGTAATAATATGGTTTCCTTTTTGGGCATACATTTCAAAAACTCCTTTTATACCAAGGTTATCGCCTTCAGTTGCACCACTAGTAAAAATAATTTCTTTAGGGTCAGCACCAATTAATTTTGCCACTTGCTCACGGGCATAGTCTACAGCTTCTTCCGCCTTCCAACCAAAAGGGTGGTTACGGCTAGCAGCATTACCATAATCCTCTAAAAAATATGGCGTCATTGCTTCTAATACCCTTGGATCCATGGGTGTTGTAGCATTATTGTCTAAATATATAGGCAGTTTCAACATAATTAAATTATCATTTATAGTGCAAATTTACTACAATCATACTACTTTAGCGTTACCAATTAAAGAAATATACCAATGCTAAAGCCTGAACATATAGGTATTGCTGTTAAAAACTTATCAATATCCGTTCCGTTGTTTGAAAAACTGCTTAATAGTCAGTGTTACAAGACAGAAACGGTAGAGACTGAGCAAGTAAATACTGCTTTTTTTAAAACTGGCGAAACTAAAATTGAATTGTTGGAAAGTGCCACTGCCGATGGGGTTATAGCCAAATTTATTGATAAAAAGGGTGAAGGTATACATCATATTGCCTTTGATGTGGCCGATATTAAGGCCGAAATGTTACGCTTGCAAGCCGAAGGTTTTGTGCTGCTAAATGAAACCCCAAAATTAGGTGCCGATAATAAATGGGTGTGTTTTTTACACCCAAAAGGCACAAATGGGGTGTTGGTAGAGTTGTGTGAAGAGAGAAAATGAAAGTTTAAATTATTTATTTTTAAGAAGCATCAACTGCTATTTATATAATCAACTTCAGTATCCAGCTATACGTTACTAGTTTTTTTGCCTCAAAGGCAGACAAAAAAAGCTATCCACTTCTATCTGGGCTAAAGGCAACCATATAACATTTGTAAACTTTTAATAATAAACTACTTCGGTATGTTAAATAAGCTCACATAAAAAAACCGCTAAAACATCAGTTGTTTTACCGGCTCTACAATTAAATTAAAAGTAACAATTTAGTTTATGCAAACTTCTTAGCATCTTCTAAAAAAGTAGCCAAACCAATATCAGTTAAAGGATGTTTTAATAATCCTAAAATAGAGCTAAGTGGGCAAGTACATACGTCGGCCCCGGCTTCAGCACATTTAATTATGTGTAGGGCATTGCGTATAGATGCTGCAAGTATTTCAGTTTTATACCCTTGAATATCAAAAATACGACGAATTTGAAAAATCAATTCAATGCCATCAGCACCCATATCATCTATACGGCCAATAAATGGCGATACATAAGTGGCTCCTGCCTTTGCAGCCAATAATGCTTGCCCAGCTGAAAATATAAGGGTACAGTTTGTTTTTATACCATTATCAGTAAACCATTTAATGGCTTTAATACCATCTTTTATCATAGGTACTTTTACCACAATGTTTTTATGCAAAGCGGCTAATTTTTTACCTTCGGCAATTATACCATCAAAATCAGTACTTATTACTTCTGCACTTATATCACCATCTACCACATTACAAATATCTACATAGTGTTTCATTACAGCTTCGCTACCTTTTATACCTTCTTTAGCCATTAGAGATGGGTTGGTGGTAACACCATCTAAAATGCCTAAATCATTTGCCTCTTTTATTTGATCAAGATTAGCAGTATCAATAAAAAATTTCATAGTTTTTGCTATTTAGTTAATTTGAATTACAAAGATACAATTTTGAAATGTTGTACCATAAATGTTTACGAAATGTGAGTAATTACCAACTCAAAAATACAGAGTAAATTTTGAGATTGATTGCCTTTTTTAATTTTTGATACTGTATTTTGCAGCCCCTTAAAAAATATACTTAGAGATGTATCATAATATAATTGCACAAAAACTTAACATAAAACCTACACAGGTACAAACAGTATTGCAGTTGCTTGCTGAAGGCAGCACCATACCGTTTATAGCCCGTTATCGTAAAGATGCTACTGCTGTGTTAGATGAAGTGCAAATACAACAAATACAAGATGAAAATAAAACAATGATTGAGTTTGCAGAACGTAAACTTTTTATTGAAAAAACAATTACTGAGCAAGGTAAAATGACGGATGAACTGCAACAAAAAATAAATGCCGCTTTTACCATTACACAACTAGAAGATATTTATTTACCCTATAAACAAAAACGTAAAACTAAAGCAGTTATAGCTAGAGAAAACGGATTGCAACCCCTAGCAGATTTACTTTTACAACAACAAAATATTGATGTAGAAAAAGAAGCAGCAGCCTATATAAATGAGGTTGTACTTACCACAGATGCTGCTTTGCAAGGAGCAAGAGATATTATTGCAGAGCTGGTAAATGAAGATATTATAGTAAGGGGAAAACTACGAAAATTGTTTGAAAAAGAAGCACTAATTACAAGCACCGTAAATACCGAAAAAGAAACTGAAGCTATAAAATATAAAGACTATTTTGCGTATAGTGAACGTATAGCTACTATACCATCTCATAGAACATTAGCTTTACTTAGAGGTTTTTTAGAAGGATTTTTAAAAATAGGTATAGAGCCAAATGAAGAGATAGCCCTTGAAATAATTGAGCAACAATTTTTAATTGGTATGAGTACCTGTAGCGACCAAATACGTAAAGCCATAAAAGATAGCTATCGTAGGCTGCTACAACCAAGCCTTGAAACTGAGTACAGAAGCAACTTAAAAGCCGCTGCTGATGATGAGGCCATAAATGTATTTGCAGAAAATTTACGCCAATTGTTATTAAGCTCCCCATTGGGCAGTAAAAAAATAATAGCTATTGACCCTGGCTACCGTACTGGTTGCAAGGTTGTAAGTATTGATGAAAAAGGAGAGCTACAAAAAACTGCCTTAATATTTGTACATGAAAAAAACAGAACAGCAGAGGCGGAGCAAACTATTAGGCAATTGGTAACCGAATTTAAAACCGAAGCCTTTGCCATTGGCGATGGTACAGCAGGCCGAGAAACTGAACAATTTATTAAAAAATTAAGCTTGGGTTTACCTGTATTTTTAGTAAATGAAGATGGTGCTAGTATATACTCAGCATCAGAAATTGCAAGGCAAGAATTTCCTGACCAAGATATAACCATACGTGGAGCCGTAAGCATTGGCCGTAGACTTATGGATCCTTTAGCTGAGCTAGTAAAAATAGACCCTAAAAGTATTGGTGTTGGGCAATACCAGCACGATGTAAATCAACCAAAACTTAAAGAAAAACTGGATCAAACCGTTATAAGTTGTGTAAATACTGTTGGGGTAAATGTAAATACGGCAAGCAAACATTTATTAAGCTATGTAAGTGGTATAGGCAATAGCATTGCAGAGAATATAGTGACTTTCAGAAAAACTGAAGGCAAGTTTACCAGCCGTGCACAATTATTAAAAGTACCTAGGCTTGGTGGCAAGGCTTATGAACAGTGTGCTGGATTTTTACGAATACCAGAAGCAAAAAATATACTTGATGCTAGTGCAGTACATCCAGAGGCTTATGAAATTGCCCAA
>JANMAV010000269.1:0-8101 GCA_031360055.1 Ferruginibacter sp. | reverse complement strand
CGTAAATTGTAGTTTAATGAGCTACTAAACGATGATGGTGTTTTAATATTAAAAGTAACTTTAGCCTTCTTTTTACCCACACCTCTATCAGCATACGATGCATGTACTAGCAAAGCAAGTGTAAATGTAATTGATAATATGTAGACTAGTTTTTTCACTATTTTGACAAATATACTTCTTAAAACGCAATATCTTCTAAATTATTATGTTTTTTTTAATATAACAATGTAATAACTCATAATTATTTGCTAAATAATATACGAATTATATTGCAAAAATGTTTTTTAACAAATAAAAAAATCTTAACAAAAAGTGTACATTTTACCTGTTTTCTGTAATAATTAACCCAAATTATTAATTAACATTACATTTCATAAAGCATTTTGTATGAAAAACGATAGATACAGACAAGAAAGAGAAGAAATAAAAGAACTGCTTACACAATATGACAATCTACGTAACGGCAGACCAAATTCATATATTGAACAAGAAGGTTTTGAAAGGATTATTGAATATTTTGATGAAAAGGATAAATTAGAAGCAGCTTTAATTGTAAGCGATTATGCTATAAACCAGTACCCTTACTCAGCTGAATTATTAATTTTAAAAGCAAATTTGTTAGTAGTAACAAAAAACTATGCTGAAGCCTTAGAATATCTAAATAAAGCAGAATTAATTGATAGCACCGATATTAATTTGTACATACTAAAAACAGATGCTTATTTAGCCTTAGATATGCAGCAAAAAGCTGCTGATTTACTGGAAAATGCTATTGAAACATTTAGCGGAGAGGAAAGAATTGATTTATTATTTGAGTTAAGCGATGTATATGATGATTACGAAAACTTTGAAAAAGTATTTGATTGCCTTGCTTTGATTTTAAAAGAAGACCCTTCATACCAAGAAGCATTATATAAAATTTGCTTTTGGACTGATTTTACAGGTCGTAATGAAGAAAGCATTGTTATACATAAAGAAATTATAGACCAACAGCCTTACAATGAGTTGGCTTGGTTTAATTTAGGCGCCGCCTACCAAGGTTTAAAACTTCACGAAAAAGCTATTGATGCTTATGGATATTGCGTTGCCATAAATGACAAATTTGAAAATGCCCATAGAAATATGGGTGATGCCTTTTTACGCCTAAGAAACTACAAAGATGCTATTGAATGTTTACAAAAAGTACTTGAGCTCACTATGCCAGAACCTGTACTTTTTGAAGCAATTGGCCATTGTTTTGATAAGTTAGAAAATTATGCTCAAGCTAGATTTTATTATAAAAAAGCTAGCCACATGGATGCTGAAGATGCTCATTTGCACTATAAAATTGCTGGCACGTATATGAATGAAGCTAGTTGGCAAAGTGCAGTAAAATGCATAAACACAGCCTTGCGTTTAAAACCAATGCAACCAGATTATAATTTGGCTTTAGCACAATCATATATGCAATTAAATATTATTGATGAGGCTTTAATACATTTTGGGCATGTAATACGTAGCCGTCCAAAAAACATAACAGGGTGGACGGAATTATTAAAATGTATGTACCAAGCAGAGTTATATACAGAAGGAGTTGTTTATGCAGAATATGCGTTTGAACATACAGATAGTAAAACAGTTTTTCTTTTTTACAAAAGCATGTTTTTGTTTGCCAGCAATAAACACAAGGAAGCTTTAATACAATTAGAAAACGCATTGGCCATAAACCCTAAACTAATAAAAAAGTTTATAGAAATTTACCCTGCAATATTAAACAACAGGCAAGTGGCAGATGTTATTGCTAGGTTTAAGAAAAAACCAAATAGCAAATAAGGTAAAAATAAATATCTTCGTCCACTAACTTAATAGACTTTTAAATTTTATACATGAATTTTAATCTTTCGCAAATGCCTACACGTACGGCTCAGCCACGTACAAATGGGCTTACAATGGTAATGGACAAAGGGCTTAGCTTACAAGAAGCTAAAAATTTTATGAGTGTAGCTAGCCCCCATGTAGACATTGTAAAACTTGGTTTTGGTACTGCATTTGTAACCCCTAATTTAAAAGATAAGCTAGCAGTATATGCAGAGTATAATATACCCGTATATTTTGGTGGTACTTTATTTGAGGCTTTTTTAATACGTAACCAGTTTAACGATTATGTAAGTATGTGCAAAGAATTTGGTGTAAGGTTTGTAGAAGTTAGTGACGGCTCAATTACCATACCACACACTGAAAAATGTGGTTATATTGAAAAATTAGTATCAGAATTTACAGTATTAAGTGAAGTAGGTAGTAAAGATGCTGCACACATTATACCCCCATACAAATGGATAGAATTAATGAGTGCAGAGCTAGCTGCAGGTTCCACTTACGTAATTGCAGAAGCTAGAGAAGCAGGTAATGTGGGTATTTACAGAGGGAGTGGAGAGGTACGGGAAGGTTTAGTGCAAGAGATACTTACAAAAATACCTGCTGAAAAAATATTATGGGAAGCACCACAAAAAGCTCAGCAGTTGTACTTTTTAGAACTTATAGGTTGCAACGTAAACTTAGGTAATATAGCCCCTACTGAAATGCTGGCCCTAGAGGCCATGCGTATTGGTTTACGTGGAGATACTTTTGAATTTTACTTAGATAAAAAATAAAACAGCATAAAAATAATTTTTAAAAAGAGGCCGTATCAACAAATTGATACAGCCTTTTTTTATTGAAAACTAACTAGTCTTATGGCTATACAATTAAACTACATAAAATATTTTTTCTACTTAGCTTATAATTGGAATTATAAAATTGCGAAGCATATTTTAAAAAATGAAATTAAGGGAGAAAAAAAATATGGTATTGAAACTACAGGGGCTGATGAACTAAAAAATATCAAAAAAAAGGGAATTGATATAAGCCATGCCACCATATACATGCCGGTATCGTACGATGTGTTAGATGAGTTTTTTACAAAAGCAATGGTTGTAAATGCCAAACATTTTTTAGATATTGGTTGTGGTAAAGGCAGAGTTATGTGTGTAGCTGCTGCAAATGGTTTAACAAAAATTAGTGGTATAGAATTATCAGAAAATTTATATAATGATGCTGCAAACAATTTGGCTATAACCAACATTAAATACCCTTCAGTACAATTTCAACTTACTAATGCTGATGCTTTTGATACCGATATAGAAGCTGATGTAGATTTTATTTTTATGTTTAACCCCTTTGATGATGTAGTTATGTGTGCCGTGTTAGAAAACATTGAATACAGTTTAGAACAAAACCCACGTACTATTACAATTATTTACATTAACCCATTACAAAAGCACTTATTATTAGAGTGGGATTATGTGGAAACATACCACAGTAAAAAGCTGGGTTATTTAGAAGGTAGCATTTTTGTAAAAAAATAATTTTTTACATCCCCAATTTTACAGCAGGTTAAAAAAAGGCTGTCACAAAAGTGTGAAATGGCCTCTTTTTTTTCGGCAATTGGGTGATGAAAGTTTTCGATTAAGAGATTGTAAAAGCCCGGATATTTATGTTGGGACAACCTCTAACAAATAATCTATTGGGTTTCATAAGCTGCAAAAAAAGGCCACCCCATTTTACAAGGGCAGCCTTTTAAATAGCACATTATAATTATTAGCACATTAGCTAATATTCTTATTCTTCAACTTTCATTTTACCCTTAGCTTTAGCTATAATTTCTTCAGCTACAGCATTTGGTGCAGGTGCATAGTGGCTAAACTCCATAGTAGATGTTGCTCTACCACTACTTAATGAACGTAATTGAGTAACATAACCAAACATTTCACTAAGTGGAACTTTAGCTTTTATAACCTGTACACCATGGCGGCTATCCATACCTTCAAGCATACCACGACGACGGTTTAAATCTCCAGTTACATCACCCATGTATTGGTCTGGCGTAAGCACTTCTACCTTCATTATTGGCTCAAGTAAAGTTGGTTTTGCTTTACGGCCAGCTTCTCTAAAACCTTGCTTAGCACATAATTCAAATGATATTGCATCACTATCCACATCATGGTAACTACCATCAAATATTCTAACCTTCATATCTACCACTGGGTAACCTGCCAATACACCGTTAGTCATACTACTTGTAAAACCTTTTAATATTGGAGCAATAAATTCTTTTGGAATACTACCACCAAATATTTCGTTTACAAATTGTAAACCACCAGTTGGGTTTGCAGTTAACCATTCAGCATCTGCAGGACCAAGATCAAATGCAACATCACCAAATTTACCTCTACCACCCGTTTGCTTTTTGTACGTTTCACGATGTGTAACCATCATTTTAAATGATTCTTTGTAAGCAACCATTGGTGCACCTTGGTTAATTTCTACCTTAAACTCACGTTTCATTCTATCAATAATGATTTCCAAATGCAACTCACCCATACCACTTAAAATGGTTTGGCCAGTTTCTTCATCAGTCTTTACTCTTAAAGTAGGATCTTCCTCTACTAATTTAGCAATGGCCATACCCATTTTATCAACATCGGCCTGTGTTTTAGGCTCAATAGCGATAGATATAACCGGCTCAGGGAAGGTCATAGACTCCAATACAATTGGATGATCTTCGTGACATAAAGTATCGCCTGTTTTAATATCTTTAAAACCTACAGCTGCACCAATATCTCCAGCTTCAATAAAATCTACAGGGTTTTGCTTGTTAGCATGCATCTGCATAATTCTACTAATACGTTCTTTTTTACCAGTACGGGTGTTTAATACATAACTACCACTATCTAAACGGCCACTGTAAGCACGGAAAAACGCTAACCTACCCACAAATGGATCTGTCATAATTTTAAATGCCAAAGCACTAAATGGTTCTTTAGGGTCTGCATGACGAACCAGTTCTGCTTCAGTATCTGGATGTGTACCTTTTACCGCTTCAATATCTAATGGGCCAGGCAAGTAACGTACCACTGCATCTAACGCTGTTTGTACACCTTTGTTTTTAAAAGATGAACCACACATCATCGGAATAATAGAAATATCAATTGTTGCTTTACGAATAGCTTCATGCATTTCTGCCTCGGTAATTGAGTTAGGATCATCAAAGAATTTTTCCAATAATTTCTCATCATAATCTGCAACTGCCTCAATTAATTCTTGGCGATATTGAGCAACTTCCTCTTCCATATCAGCAGGGATAGGCACTTCTTTAAAAGTCATTCCTTTGTCAGCCTCGTTCCATACTATACCTTTCATGGTAATTAAATCTACTACGCCAGTAAAATTATCTTCAGCACCAATTGGCAATTGTAACGGCACAGCTTTAGCACCTAGCATTTCTCTTACTTGCTTTACAACGTTTAAGAAATCGGCACCACTTCTATCCATTTTATTTACAAAACCAATACGAGGTACTTTATACTTATTTGCTTGGCGCCAAACTGTTTCACTTTGAGGCTCTACGCCACTTACTGCACAAAATAATGCTAATAGACCATCTAATACTCTTAAGCTACGCTCTACTTCTACAGTAAAATCAACGTGTCCGGGAGTATCAATGATATTAAATTTATATTCTTTAGTTTCAGCAACTTTTTTTCCTTGAACCATAGGAAAGTTCCAAAAACAGGTAGTTGCAGCACTCGTAATAGTAATACCTCTTTCTTGCTCCTGAGCCATCCAGTCCATTGTAGCACCACCATCATGTACTTCACCAATTTTATGGTTTACACCAGTATAGTAAAGTATACGCTCTGTGGTGGTTGTTTTACCAGCATCAATATGTGCTGCAATTCCGAAGTTTCGTTGATAACGTAAATCTCCCATTTTGTTTATTGTTTAATTGTTATTTGTGTGATTGATTAAAGTAAAATGTACTTATTGCACATTTGCTTATCTAAATATTAAAAGTTGATTGTGTTTTATTATAAGCCTTGAAGATTAGTCCCCCTTCGGGGGATTTAGGGGGCTGTTGTAGTATGTGTGTTTATGATCTCATAATATGCTAAATCAATCAGCTCCATTAAACCCAACTGTTGCTTTTAGCGCCGCAAAGGTAAGGATTTTTGATAAATAAACAATATTGGGGAGTTTGAGAGGTGATGAAGTAACTTACGTTTGATTGGCAGTGGGCAGTGGGCAGTTGGCAGTTGGCAGTGGGCAAACCAACCAACTAATCAACTAATCAACTAATCAACAAATCAACTAATCAACAAATCAACCAATCTTGCCCCTAAACATACTCATAACTGGTGCCAACGGCTACATAGGCCAACGCTTAATACCAGTATTGCTGGAGCAAGGGCATAATTTGTACTGCTGTGTTAGAGATAAAGAAAGGTTTGAAGATGAAAAACCTCATCCTAGTGTTGAAACCATAGAAGTTGATTTTTTAGAAGAAAATAGCCAAGTAAAATTTCCTCAAAATATTGATGTTGCTTATTTTTTAATACACTCTATGAGTAGTAAAGGCGATTTTGAAGCTAAAGAATTAGCCAGCGCAACTAACTTTTTACGAATTATTGAACAAACTAATTGTAAACAAATAATTTATTTAACCGGCATTGTAAATGAGGCTCATTTATCTAAGCATTTACACAGCAGGCTTGCCGTAGAGAAAACATTACACCAAAGCCAAATACCACTAACGGCACTAAGGGCAGGTATTATTGTAGGTTCAGGCAGTGCATCTTTTGAAATTATAAGAGATTTAGTTGAAAAACTACCCATAATGATAACGCCAAAGTGGCTCAATACAAAATGTCAACCTATAGCTATCAGAAATGTAGTTCAATTTTTAGCAGGAGTTTTGCATAAAGAAAATACTTATAATAATCATTTTGATATTAGTAGTAATGAAATATTGAGCTACAAAGAAATGCTTCTTCAATTTGCAGAGGTTAGAAAACTAAAACGATTCATTTTTACTATACCAATAATGACACCTAAAATATCATCCTATTGGTTATATTTTGTTACCTCTACCTCCTACTCTTTAGCCATTAATTTGGTAAATAGCATGAAGGTAAATGTTATAGCCAAACCCAATAATTTAGCTAAAGAGTTACAAATAGAACTGTTAACTTATAAGCAAGCGGTGCAATTAGCGTTTCAAAAAATAGAGCAAAATAATGTTTTAAGCAGTTGGAAAGATTCTTTTAGCTCCTCTAACGCTAGTCAGTTGTGGATGGATCAGATACAAATTCCTTCATTTGGGTGTTATAAGGATTTAAAGTGGAGAGAAATTGAACCCACGGAAGCTGACAAAGTACTGGCTAATATTTGGAGCATAGGTGGTAAAAAAGGTTGGTATTACGGTAATGCGTTGTGGAAGGTAAGAGGCCTTATGGATAAATTTATGGGTGGTGTTGGTCTCCGCAGAGGTAGAACTCATAGTGACGATATACGGAGTGGCGATGCCTTGGATTTTTGGAGAGTTTTAATTGCAGATAAAAAAAATAAACGCTTGTTGTTATATGCTGAAATGAAACTACCCGGAGAAGCTTGGCTTGAATTTAAAATAATGAAAAGGCACAATAAAATTCAGGTAAGGCAAACAGCTACATTTAGGCCCAAAGGCTTATGGGGTAGGCTATATTGGTTTGCAGTACTACCCTTTCATTATTTTATTTTTAATGGGATGATAAATAATTTAATAAAAACTAAAAAGTAATTACAACAATCCATAATTTTAAGAAAAATACTTATGAAAAGTTTAGCAACTTCTTATATTAATTACTGTAAACTTTATCTACTAACAATTATTATTACATTTTTAGTTGGTTGCAGCAAAAAAAATGATACAGATAAATGTATCAGTATTGTTTCAGCTCCAGTAACAAAAATTGATGGTGCTACTACTGCCACTTTAAATCAGGAAATTATTTTAACAGTATCTATCAGTTGTAATAATGGCTGTGGGCAATTTAAAAATTACACAGAAGTTGTGGCAAATAATACTAGCACCATTCAAGTAAATACCATATATGAAGGTTGTATTTGCACACAAGATTTACCAACTAGGCAATTTCAATATAATTTCAAAAAGTCACAAGCTGGCACATACTCACTCAGATTTTTACAGACAAATAATATTTATCTAACGCATACCATTATTGTTCAATAATAATAATAATAAATG
>JANMAV010000208.1:0-12179 GCA_031360055.1 Ferruginibacter sp. | reverse complement strand
GGAGCAGAGAAAAAACAATAAAATGCAATGACAATTGTTGATACTGAAACAATTATCGAAATCGTTTTTGTAAATAAAATTCCTTTGTTGCTAAAATCACAAATTGAAAAACAGAGAAAATAAATAACAAATGCTGGAATTGAAAAAAGTAAGCCGAAAATAAAAAACATACATATTGTAGCAATTTCAAAGTCAGCGGCTTTATGATCGTAAAAGATAATTGAGAAAGAAGAAAATAGAATAGGTGAAAATAATAAAGTTGCCATCCAAACTAAAAAAGGATATTTCAATGACATATTAATTTTTAATATTAAAAAATTACAATACTGCAGCCAAACTCAAATACCGCCAATCAACATTATCAGCATCATGGGCATGTTGTGGTTTTATTTTTTGAGATAGCACTGATGTATTTAAAATTTTATGATGAACCAATTTTTCTTTGGCTGTATGTAAATAGTCGTGCATCACTTGGTTCTTCATCCAGGTTTTTTGTGGTGGCTCAAAGCCAGTTTTAACGGGGTTCCATACTATTTCATTAGGCAATTTATTTGCCATTGTTTGCCTTAATATATTTTTAGTAAACCCATTTTTAATTTTAAAATGTGCAGGCAGTGAAAAAATAAAATTTACCAACTCCACGTTTAAAAAAGGCAACCTAACCTCTACCCCGTTTGCCATACTGTTTCTATCAGCATATCGTAACAACTCTTCTAAGCCATGCTGCATAGTATTGTAATATAGTATGTCGTTTAGTTTATTAATTACAGGTTTGTAAATACCTTGCCTCTCATTACCTTTTATAGTTTGTAAAAGTTCTTTGCTCAATGTACTATCAGCATATACTTTAGCCAACTCTCTTTTTTCTAAAGCAATGGCAGCATGTGCTGGTAAATAAGTGGCTAATATATTTTTTATGCCCCAGTGTATGTGCAAATCATTTTTTTGAAATGCTCTACGTTCTTGCTTTGCCAACCCGAATTTAAAATGGCCTACTAAATCTTGCAGGTACCAATGCAAATACTTTGTATATCCTCCTAAAACTTCATCAGCACCTTGTCCATCTAACAACACAGTTACGTTATTAGTTTTTGCTAGTTGATATACTTTGTATTGAGCAAAAATACTAGCCGATGCAAATGGTTCTTCTTGGTGGTAACAAAGTTTCTCAAAATCAGTTAACAATTCATTTACTGTAGGCGAAACTGAATAGTTTTTCAACTCATTTGCCTGGCAAAATTGCTGAATTAAAGCACTTTCATCTTTTTCAAACCCTTTAAAAATTGCCGAGAATGTATTGAAATTTTGATTGTTGTTTATTTGCTTAATGCCATAAGCTATGGTAGTGCTATCTAAACCACCACTAAGGCTACAGCCAACTGGCACATCGCTCCTTAGCCTATTTTTAATAGATTTGAGAAGTAGTTCCTCTAGCTTTTTTATAGCTTCGGCTTGAGAAATGTTAACGGTATTTTCTTTATTTATATCTCTGTATTTTGTAATAGTACACTCCATGCTGTTTAAATTAAAAACAGCTGTATGAGCAGGTGGCAGAGAAAATATATTTTTATAAAAAGTTTGTGCACTATTTGATGGGTTTTGCACTTGGCCTAAACTTAAAAAGTTTACCATCATTTTTTCGTCAGGTATTTTATGTATTCCAATAGCCCAAAGTGCCTTCATTTCGCTAGCAAAAGCAAAAATTTCATTATCAATAAAATAATAAAAAGGTTTCTCACCAAAAGTATCTCTTGCACAAAAAAGATTGTTGGTTACGTTATCCCAAATTGCAAAGGCAAACATGCCTTCAAAATATTTCACACATTCATTTTTGTAATAATCATAGGTTGCCAATATAACTTCCGTATCAGAATTTGTAGTAAAATGATAGCCCACTTTTTTCAAATCACTTCTTAGTTCTTTGTAATTATAAATTTCTCCATTAAATACAATTGTATATCTATTTGCAAAATGCATAGGTTGTTCACCTGCCGTAGTTAAATCAATAATGGCTAATCGCCTATGTGCAAAACCTATTGTATTATGATCATTAATATAAAACCCTTCACCATCTGGGCCACGGTGTGCTAGAGTATCAGCAAATTTTTGCAACAACCCTTTGTGGATTATACCTGTATTTTTTGATAATATGCCTGCAATGCCACACATAGTAAACAGCCACTACATTCCTTTATTAAAAAAACATAAAGCTTTAAATTGTTTTAAATAAAATATATCAATTACAGTTTTTAGTAAAATCTCCCTTTATGCAAAGTTTAAAACTATCTACATTTATATTTTTATGCAGTAGAATTTTAAAATTATGTCTAAAATAGATAATGTAAAATTATCTTATCTAGCGAAAACTATCGGTAATTCAACTTTTACATTATCCCATGCCATGGTAAGTGTGCAGCCTGTTTGCATATCATTAAAAAACATTGTAAAGTCTTCAACTATTGGTAGCTGTGGCATGGTTGGCAGATCTGCCCTAAATAAATCTTTATCCTCATCAATATTTAGGCCCCAGGTGTACAAGTCGTTGTTTAAAACAATTGTCCATCTGTCGTCATGTGGTATGCAGTATATGGTATAAGTTCCTTTATTAATATTTTTTCCTGCTATTATTACGTTTTCAAAAAAATCAATTTCACTAGCTTCATTAGCACCAAGCCGCCAAGGTTTACCATACATACAAAGGGCAGTACTATCATCTCCAAAAATTTTTCGTCCTTTTTTGTGTGGCCTACTATACAGTAATCTAGCAATTAATTTTAAACTAGTATTACCCTTCATTTTTTCAATTGGGTAATTAGTTGGGTACCAACTCATATCTAATGGTGATTGGTCAATATTTACATAAGGGTTTTTGTTGGGCAAAGTATCGCTAACATTTATTGTATTTACTTTTTTTTCGTTTTCATTTTTACAAGCAAAAAGTGTATTTAAACAAAAACAACAAATAAATATTCGTACTGTAATCATAATTTACATAGCTATTGGTAATGAAACTTTTGCATTATCCCACCCGGCATTTAATGTAAACCCAGATGTTGATTTATCAAAATAAATATAAAATGCTTCTGCTTGTTCAGTAGTTTTTTGTATAGGAGTTTTTACTCTCACTACATCTTTTGCAGCGTCATATGTAAAACTACCCCAAGTATTTAAATCTTTATTTAAAATAATGGTCCAACTATCTTCAGTAGGTATAGCAAAAACTGAGTATTTCCCTTTTTTAATTTTTGTTTTATTGATAGTTACATCTTTAAAAAATTCAATTTCAGTATTTTCATTTGCTCCAAAACGCCATACTTTATTGTATTCTACTAATTCGCCAAAAATTACTCTATTATTTTTTAGTGGCCTACTGTATAGCACCCTTGCTACTAAAGGTTCACTAGCTTTACCTTGCACGGCTAGCATACCGTACCCATTTGGGTAAGTACTCATATCCATCGGAGATTTATCAATTGGTGGTACTAAAGTTTGAGCAACCATAATATTGTTAGCAGCTATTAAAAAACAAAATGAAACAATTAATTTTTTCATGTATTAATTTTTTTAAAAATAATCAATTACTTAACAGTTCATTGAACTTAATTAACGAAAACAATTTAAGTTCTTCAAAATACGTATTATATTCTTGTTGTATGGTATTTTTATTTGTTAAAAATAACTCAAATGCAGTTTCTGTTTCTTCAATATATTTTGCCCTTCTTGCCAAGCCACCAAAACTTTTTTGCATACCCTCATTAAATTGGTAATTGTACAGCCAATTATGCTCCATCATATAGGGGAAAATTGTTCCAAATTTTTCAGGAAAATGAGTAGCGTTTTCATTTAAAATTGAATATGTTTTTTGTGTAAATTCCATCAACTCATCTTGCGTAGCAAAAATACTTTTATCATTTGCCAAAAAATAATCATAGCACACATCTGCAAAGGCACCACTATATAAACGATAGGTTGGCGCAAATATTTTTTTTATATTCTGAGTAGCTTCATGTGCATCCGTAAAGGTATCAATAGCTCTATGCAACTGTATGCCAGCTTGTATATTTTTTGGATAACTATATTGTGTTTTACCCTTCACATAATCGCTTATCATATTGCCAACTAATATTGGTGGATTGTTAAACGATAAATAAGCATGGGCTAAATAATTCATTGCTACCTCACCCCCCCTAACACCTCTCCAAAGGAGAGTGGAGGAAGTTTATTTTTTATTTACAAAATTAACCAAAACATCAATTAAATCAGGCATTAATGGTAAAGTAGTATCACTATAGGCAGCTATGTTCTTCACTCTATCTATGGGAGCTGCTTTTAAAATATGGTTCATGCCATCAATAATTTTTAAATTGGCATTAGGGTTACAGCTCTTCAAGAAATTAGCCTCTTTAACTTCTACTTGCAAATCAGTATTGCCTTGCAATATTAAAATCGGTACTTTTATTTTTTTTATCTCTTCGCAGGGGTTGTATTGAGCCCATGAGTATAAATATGCTTGCAAAGTGGGGTCAAAAATAGATCTTAACATGGGTGGTACGGTATCAATTTTTTGTTTATTTAAAAGCCTTTTAAACAAAGAATCTGCAACAGGTGCTAGCTTAGGCAGTTGTTGTGCATATTGCCATACAATAATTTTATCAATTGGCTCTCCGGCACCAGCAATGCTTATTAGCCCATTTATTTTTAATTTTTGAGCTGCTATTAAGGTAACTAATGAGCCTTCGCTGTGGCCAGCTATAAAAGTTTTTTTTATGCGTTTATCAGTTTGTATAAAGTTTACCCAAGCCACTAGGTCAGTAGCATATTCAATAAAAGTAAATGTTGCAACATTTTTTACAGCAGCTGCACTTGCTGCTACCCCTCGTTTATCCATTAATAAAGTAGCAATACCTTTTGCAGCTAAGGCTTCAGCTATTAACCGATAACTATTCGGCTTTATGCCCATAATGCTGTTGCCGTTTCTATCTGTTGGGCCACTACCGGCCTGTATAACAACAACTGCAAATATTTTTGCCTTGGCAGGAATAAGTAATGTGGCTTTTAAAATACCCGTTTGAGTTTGCAAACTTTTTTCTTCTGCTACAAACTGTGCCTTAACAGTATGACTAAACGCACAAATGCAACATATTATAAATAAACGCATATTTTTTTTGTAAAAGTAACATTGATTTTTATGAGTATTTTACCACTTAGCATATTAAAAAGATATTATTATATATTTGCAGCACAAAATTGCTACTTATAAAAAAGGAACTGTGTGCAAATCACAGACTGTCGTGCAACCGTATTGTTTTAACAAAAACTGAGTCGGATACTTAAATTAAGCAATTTGCTATAACACTCACAAAAAGTGTAAAAGCGTACCCTATAAGATAAAATTCTTATTGCACCATCGCTTTGCTACTTTTCATAAACAAAAAACTATGAACTCTGAAAAAGTAAACATCAAATTTATTGTACTAGTAGCTTTAATTTTAATTGCTGCTTTTAGTAGGTTAGTGCCTCACATGCCTAATTTTTCGCCGTTGGGTGCTATAGGTATTTTTGGTGCTGCACATTTTAGTAAAAAATGGCAAGCTTTACTTATACCAATTGCTGCCACTTGGCTTAGCGATTTGTTTATTAATAATGTAGTGTATGCAAAATACTATCCCACTTTTACCTGGTTTGCTGATGGTTTTTATTGGCAATACGGTGCTTATTTATTGATAGTGATAGTAGGATTTTTTATAATGAAGAAAGTTACTACTGGCACCGTGTTAGCAGGTGCTTTGGCAAGTACAACAATTTTCTTTTTAGTTAGCAACTTTGGTTGCTGGCCGGGCAGCAGTTACCCACAAAACTTTACTGGCTTAATGGAATGTTATGCTGCTGGTATACCATTTTTAAAAGGCACTTTGCTGGGAGATTTGTTTTACTGTACCGTACTTTTTGGTGGCTTTGCATTTGCACAAAACCAAGTACCAGCCTTACGTACAGCTCGTGCATAAGCATGAAGAAAAGCAATGCCCTAAATGCCAACAATTGTTTGTTTGCAAAGTAGGAGATATTGCCAACTGCCAATGTAATACTCTACAATTAAGTAATGATGCTGTTGCATTTTTAGCATCTACAAATTTTGATTGCCTTTGCAATACTTGTTTACAAAAAATAAATGATGATGTAAAGGCAAGTAAGGCTTATCAATTCCCTACACAAAAGCAAATGCTTATAGAGGGTTTGCATTATTACAAAGAAAACAACTACTGGGTTTTTACAGAGTTATACCACATGCTAAGAGGGTATTGTTGTAAGAGTGGGTGTAGGCATTGTGTGTATTGCCCCCCTTTATCCCCCCGAAGGGGGGAGATGGGTCTCTAAAACTTTGAAGAGTGATGTGAATTGGTTAGTTGGTTGATTAGTTTTTTAGTTGATTTGTTGGATGGTTTGTGAATCTTCCGTCGTCCATTGTCAATTGTCTGTCGTCTGTTGTCTGTCGTCAACATAACGCAATAAATTTTTATAATCTACATTCCTATATTATACAGCACAAATGAATTTAGAAGATCGAATAAAATTATCAGAAACTACAATTTTTAAAGCAGTTTTTCCTAATACTACTAACCACTACGATACTTTATTTGGTGGTACTGCCATGCATTTAATGGATGAAGTAGCATTTATTACTGCTACTCGTTTTACTAGAAAAAGGTGTGTAACCGTATCAAGTGATAGGATAGATTTTAAAATGCCAATACCTGCTGGTACCATAATAGAGTTGGTGGGTAAAGTTTCTAAAATTGGCACTACAAGTTTAGATGTGAAAGTAGAAATTTTTATAGAACAGATGTATGAAAACAAAAGGGAAAAAGCCATTACTGGCTCATTCACTTTTGTGGCAATTGACGAAAATAAAAAACCAACAAAAATTTTACAAAACGATATTTAATTACAATTTTCAATTTCAATTGTATTCATTTTGTATCTGAATGTGCACACCTGTAACTAGCTATTGCAATAACATGTAGCACAAACTCTTTTTATTACTTTTTAAAAATTTGTGAATTAAAGGGCAAGTATTTTTTAAAAAATTTATAACAATACAACTGTAGTAGCATATCTAACTTTTTGTAAATAATATTCAACAACATAAACCCCTGCTGCTAGCTTACTTGGCACATAAAAGCCCACAGCATTAACTCCTTTTTTTATTGTAAAGTTTTCTTCCTTTACTGAAATGTTATTGGTATTATACAATTTCACTTTTACCATTACATCTTCTTCGCTTTGTATTTCAATATGTATTTTTTGATTGGTACTAATAGGGTTTGGATATAGTTTTGGTTCGTTATTTTTTTCATTACTTTGATAAACTTTAATATCTGAGTAAGTTTTATGGCCATCAATATCTACAATTCTTAGTCTATAAAATATTTTTGTACCGCTTTGTTTTGACGTATCAGTGTATGAATAATTTTTTAAAGTACTACTGTTACCTGCAGCTGGTATTTTAGCAACAGTTGTAAAGTTTGTAGCATCATAACTTTTTTCAACTGCAAAAAAATTAGTATTTAATTCCTGCTCAGTTTTCCAGTTTAGCTGAGGCTTATTGTTTAATGAATTAACAGTAAAATTAGTTAGGCTAACGGGTACAATAAATGCAGTAGTAACGGTGGCTGCATAAATAAAATCGCCGCTGTTTGCACCATTTCCATTCGCAGCATTACCCACAAAATAAAAAGTAATATTTTGGTCGTTAATTCCAGGTGCAGGTGGTGCCGTCCATGTTAAATCAATAAATGTAAAAGTATTAGAAGCAGTAGTTAAAATTGGTACACTTTTATGACTAAGTTCATTACCATTTTTTTGAGCAATGGGATTAATGGTTGTAAAAATACCCACATCTGCCCCTACACTATTAACAGCCTTTATTGAGAAACCCCATCTAAATCTATCTGCTACACTGTGGTTTATAGTTAAGCTAAAATTATACACATTACCGGCCACATAACCCATGGTAGGTAAGCCGGCAACTACTACATTGCCACCTGCAGTATTTAAGGTGCCGGCATGGCAGGCATTGCAATAACTACCAGTAGCTCCAGTTCTACCCTGTGGTGGTGTAGAGCTAAATAATGGGTGATTAAGGGTAACAAAAGAAAAGTTTATTATTATAAACACAGAAACAAGTAGAGTAACTAATAGTAAATTTTTTTTCATGTGTATTGATTTAAGAATTTATAGCCTGTAAATCATTAAATTTATCAGGCAAAAATTTGTATACATAAAAATAAATTTAATTTACTAAAAATTAATAAAAAATTATATTCAACACATTATCATATTATAAATACAGAAAAATATATTAACCTTGCTTAAATTATAAAATTGTGGTTATAAGTTTTATCTATGCAAACCCGTATAAATCCAGATATTGATGTTATTGCCTATATGTTAGAAAAGGTAATGGTAGCAAAGCCTACTGATGAATTTTGTAAAAGTATACAAATTCAATATCAGCAAAGGGGAAGTTTAAGTAAAAAACAATTAGAAGGATTGTTTGGCAAAGCCCAAAAGATAGAGGGCGTACATGTAGGTAAATTGGCAACATTAGAGGCTATTATTAAGAAAAAACATATTGTACATAAATCAACTGTAAGTACTAACCCAATAAATATTTCAGAGCAAGATGTTGAAATAGAAAATATGATTGAAAAAATTTTAGAAAAATACCCAACACACAAACGTGTTGTTTACTTTAATGCTCTGTATAAAAAATCAAAATCGCTATCAATAATTGAAAAACAAGAGTTAGAAAAGTTTTTTACCCTACTTATTAAATAAATTTTGGTTATAAAAAGCCAATTTTATACAAAAATTCAACAAAATCAGCTTTTTTTAAAAAATATGCGTAGTATTGCAATAGGAATAGGTATCTAAGTACCTGGGTGGCTTGCAACTGCATGATGATCCTTCCTTTTAATGAACTAATTTTCAACCTCAATTTTTATTGGCATAGCTGTTTTATCAGTTACCTTTTTTAAAACGCTTTGCTTAAAATTTTATGTACACAATATCTCAATTGAACGACTTAGTTGTTCCTGAACTGCACGACATTGCACAAAAACTAATCCTTACCTCTTATAATACGCTAACAAAAGATGAGCTTATACTAGCCATCTTATCAAAACAACAAAACATGAGTACCGATACCCCCCAAGAAGCAGATAAACCAAAAAGAAAACGTATTATAAAAACTGATACAGCTACAGTACCTGAGCAAAGTACTGCAACAGTTACTGAACAACCTGCAGCTGCTACACCTGCAGAGGCTAAGAAAACAATGCCTGTGCTAAAAAAAGAACCAACAGTAAGGGGTAAGAAAGTAGCTGACACAGCAGAAAAAAAGACAGTAAAAAAAGAGAAAGCAGAGCCTAAATTATTTGAAGAAGAGGAGTTACAACCCATAACAAATGAGCAAACTACTGTACCAGCTGCCATAGCACAAATGCTGCAAGAAGAGGATATACAGCAACCAGAAATTGCCTTGGAGGAAGAAGTAACAGAAGAACCTAAAAAACAATTACCCAACAAACCAGCTTTTAAGCAAAGAGAACAACCGGTTTTTAATATTGAGTTTGATGGCATTGTAGAGGGCGAAGGCGTATTAGAAATGATGCCTGATGGTTATGGTTTTTTACGCAGTAGCGATTACAATTATTTATCAAGCCCTGATGATATTTATGTATCCCCATCTCAAATAAAACTATTTGGTTTAAAAACCGGCGATACTGTTTTTGGCAGCGTAAGGCCACCAAAAGAGGGCGAAAAATATTTTGCTCTGTTAAAAGTAAATACCATCAACGGCAAATCGCCAGAGGAGGTGAGAGATAGAGTACCGTTTGATTACCTAACTCCATTGTTTCCGTTCGAAAAATTGAACTTAACTACAAGAAGCGATAATTACAGCACCCGTATAATGGATTTATTTACCCCGATAGGTAAAGGCCAACGTGGGTTAATAGTAGCCCAACCAAAAACAGGTAAAACTATGCTGTTAAAAGAGCTAGCCAATGCCATTGCCGAAAACCACCCGGAGTGTTATTTAATGATAGTTTTGGTAGATGAGCGGCCGGAAGAAGTTACTGATATGGAACGTAGTGTACGAGCAGAAGTAATAGCAAGTACCTTTGATGAACCAGCAGAAAAACACGTAAAAGTAAGTACTATAGCACTTAACAAAGCAAAACGCTTAGTAGAGTGTGGGCACGACGTGGTAATTTTGTTAGACTCAATTACCCGTTTAGCAAGGGCACATAATACGGTAGCACCTAGTAGTGGTAAAGTATTAAGCGGTGGTGTAGAAGCTAATGCTATGCAAAAGCCAAAACAATTTTTTGGTGCAGCCCGTAAAATAGAAAACGGAGGTTCCCTTACCATTATTGCAACTGCCTTGGTAGATACCGGTAGCAAAATGGATGAAGTAATTTTTGAAGAGTTTAAAGGTACGGGTAATATGGAGTTGCAATTAGAACGTAAGTTGAGCAACCGTCGTATTTACCCAGCTATTGATATAGTAAGCAGCAGTACCCGTAGAGATGATTTATTGTTAGATAAAGATACCTTCCAACGCATGTGGGTATTGCGTAAGCACATGGCCGATATGAACCCAGAAGAAGCGCTAAATACCCTGCTTAAAAACATGAAAGGCACTAAAGATAATGCTGAGTTTTTAACCAGTATGAATGGGTAAGCTAATGTGCTAATTTAATAATGTGCTAATCCTGAAAAAAATCGGGACAAGTAATGCTACTGTAAGCCCTTCAATTATTTTGAGGGGCTTTTTATTTTGAAGCCATCGGCGTTTATTTTTCAATAACCAGTGGTACGGCTATACGCTATTACTCCGGCACAACCCCTACGCACAAACCCTCACCGGGGTAGCCGCTGCTATCCGTGCTATGGTTCAACTGTACAAATATATTTGGCAGTTAAAAATTCTTGTTTCAAAATATAGGTTAGTGGTTATGCTAAGTTTGTGGCACACAAACATGTGATTGTAGTGGATTGGTTCGTGAGACACCATAACTGTTCGGAAGATATTTTTATGTTATTAACGTGTGTTGATAAGATTAGTTAGCTAATTTTTAAAAGTATTAAGTTCTTTGATAATAAAATTGATATGGATTATGCTAGTCGTCTTCTATCATTTATACCCGATAGTAAATTAGAAGCCTTTGCTTTAAATACATCTGTAGATAAATATTCTAAAAAATTACAAGGAGAGCTTTTATTCAAATTATTGTTTTACTGCACTGTTACTGAAAAAGATACTAGTTTAAGAGGTATGCAATCAGCATTAGAGTCGTCCTTATTTAGGGCACTGAGCCCTGAAAACACATCATTAACAATTGCACACAGTTCTATTAGTGAACGTTTAAGTACAATAAAGCCTGAGTATTTTGAAAAGATATTTCAACTCTGTGTAAAGCAATATAAAAAGTCTAAAGAGATTGCTAAAAATGAAATAGTTCGTTATGATTCTACCATTGTATCATTAAGTAGTAAAATATTAGATATAGGCTACAATCTTAAAGGAGGCGATGCAGAAAAATACAAGTTATTAAAATTCACTGTAGGTTATAGTGACATACCCGATTGTATTTATTTTTATACAGCACAAACATATAATAGCGAGAATGTAGCACTAACTGAAACACTTGTAAAACATAATAAAAAAGACAAAAGTAATATTACAGTATTTGATAGGGGAATAACAAGTAGGGCAAATTATGATAAACTTACTGATAACAACATCATGTATATATCAAGGCTAGACCCTAATGCGAAGCATACAATACACATTGAAAATATACTTAAAACCCCCGTTGATACCAATACTTTAACCATTTTAAGTGACAGTTGGATTTACCTTTATACACAACATAAAAAAAGAAGCAAGCATGCTGTAAGAGTAATAGGGGCAATAAAAAAGGCAGACGGAGAGAAGATAAGTTTTATAACAAACATTAAAAAAACGAAAGCAAAAGAGATAACAGAAATTTATAAATCAAGATGGGAAATTGAAGTGTTTTTTAAATTTATAAAGCAGCATTTAAATTTTAGCCATCTGTTAAACAGAAGTGAGAACGGAATTAAAATAGTGATGTATATAACGATGATAG
>JANMAV010000182.1:0-3175 GCA_031360055.1 Ferruginibacter sp. | reverse complement strand
CCCTTGGTTTAATTGAGTTTCTACTTGTTGAGTTCCGCCTGTTACTAAAACCGAATCAATAACAAAACCTGGAGGGTTAGCAACGTTAGCATCATTATACCATTCAAAAGCCAAAAAGAATTTTTTGTTATTTAATTGTGTAGGTAAGAAAATCGAATCTTTCTTAGCTGTTACAGTTAATGCGTATTGCCTATCATCAAATTGAAAATTTTGGAACGTTGTACCATCAAAGCTATATAGCACTTTTCCGTAATCTAGTGTGTTTGTGCCCACATTACCATCAGGCTCACCACCTGCTGCATACGTAAAATTTAATTTCAAATCAGCTTTACCAGTTGCATCTATTTGCTTGGTAATTAGCAATAAATCTCCAGTAGCATTTGGGTCGTATGCAGGTGTAGCTACAGCATTTGGTACAGCTGTTAGTTTTACAAAAGCTGCTTTAGTTGCAAACCCATTGCCAGATGCCATTGTGCTTGTAATCCATTGTATAGTTGAAGCTCCTAATTTATCTATTGTGGTCCAACCCGTTGGTAATGCATTGCCAGCAGTTGCATCAAAGTTTTCTGTTAATAAAGCAGTTCTTCCTGCACCAATGATTGGTGTAGCATCATCATCAGTTATTGTTAAGGTAAGTGTTGTATCTTTTACAAAACCAAAGCCATCTTGTGCATGTATAGCAAACGTTGCAGTTTCAGTTGCCTCAATTTCTGCATCATTGTAAACAAATGCTGCGGTTGCTTTTAACCCACTTTCATTAGCTATATAGTTTATGGTGGTAGTATTTAAAGTATAATCCTGGGCATTAGTAGCTGATCCACCTGGTGTAATAGTAACAGTTAATGGATTTATAAACCCTGGAGTTAAAACATTAAAACTAATGTCAATTTTTTGTACAGCATCTGTACAATTTACATTTGATTTACCAATACCTTCATTTATTGCTGTTCTAGATATAGCTGCACTAAATTTTGGTAATGCAGAGCATACTGCTGTATCTGATGATCTACCTATTGCCACACCGTTGTAAGCAATGATAGTTTGTCTCCACTCAAATGAACATTTACCGTATAATACTTCAGCAGCTAAAACGGCTGCATTTCTTTGTTGTATAAATGTTGCGTTAGGAGTAATATTTTGCTCTGCTAAATAAAATATTTTTTCAGCTTTTGCAAAACCAATACCTGTAACATTATAAGGAGTTCCTGCTGTTGCTGCTTGCCCTGTTGGCCCTGTACCATGTGCAGCATCTACCAATGCTTGTCTGGTATTTACAGTTTTAGGACCACCGCTACCAGCAACTAAATAATAAAATGCATGGTTTAATACGCCGCTATTATTGTGCACACCACATTGGTCATTTGCTAGAGTTGGGCCACCTGTACAAGGTATTTCAGTCCAACGCTCTGCTGTAGGTGTTGCTGTACCATTAGTGTTGTTAGTAGCTTCGGCATAACTAGCAGGGTTTAATGCCCTACCTGGAAAATCCATATAACGCAAAGCTGTATGTAAAGGATCATTGGTTGGTCTATCTATCAAGTTAGGGGCTGTACCAGTTGCATCATTTGCATCAATTTGCTCACCAATACCCCATATTTCAAACCCGTTAGGGAAACTTGGGCTAGCTATTAATGTTGGATCAATGTTTAACAAAGCAAAATTCTCTACACATGCAGCCCATATATCACTATACCCTTCATTCATTCCGCCGCTTTCGTTAGCGTATACTAAATCAGATGTGTTAGAACAAACCCCATGTCCAATTTCATGGCCACAAACATCTAAGGCTACTAAAGGAGAAAATCCTGCTTGTGCACCACCTTGAAAACTACCATCGCCATAAGTCATTACACTACCATTCCAAAACGCATTATCATAAGCTACGCCACTGTGTACATAACTTTTTATTGAGCTATTTCTATTATCATAGCTCAATCTGCCATGTACGTTTTTCCAATATTGGTAAACTATACCTGCACCCCAATGAGCATCAAAAGCGAAGTCATCATTTTCGCCTTCGTTTTTACCTCCTCTTTTATGCTCAGCTGTTGTCCAGTTATTATCTAAATCGGTAAATGAACGGGCAGTACCGTAAGCAGGCACAGAAACTGGTAAACCACCAACACCATTCAAATCGTAAGTTTGCTCATATTGATTACTTCCCACGCCATGAAAGCGTCTATCTTGTAAAACCCATGGATTTTGACCTGGTAAAAATGGCGTACCACCATTACTATTTACTATTGTTGCACCATTTCCAGATGGATCATTTGCTGTGCCAGATACATTTTGTGTACCCATTAACCTTGTATTTACGTACCTAGTTTTAATACCTACGGTAGCAGTATCGCCTATAGCTAATGGTGCAGCAGTAGCTGCAACTTCAGCTAATTCTGCATTACCGCTCATTATAAAAGCAACTTCGGGCACAACTCCATTAAAAGGCGTATTGTCTTTTTGGTTAGGATTTATATGTTTTATAATCCTGTCATTCAACATTATTTTTCCATTGTGTGCATTAACATACACCCAAGCACGGCTCATTGGTTGGCCTGCATAAATATCAAATCTATACGCTATATCTGTAGGGCTTACTTTGTCGTAGTCTTTTACAATTACTATTGTTGCTTTTGGTAATAATTTTTCGTATGCATCATTATATAATTGCTTACGCAAAGGGTTGCTTTCATTATCTCTTGCCTCTTTGGCTTGATCCCAAGCGTATTTATTAGCACCAACATATTTAAGAGCAAAAGCTAGTGCTTGCTCTTCGGTAATTGTTGGAGTTATATTTAGGTTTGTTAAGTCATAATATTCACCAGTAAATGCTTCAGTTTTGTTTCCGTTCATTAATGCATTAACTATACCGTGCTGAACTTTTACACCTTTGTAATATTGCTGAAATTTTTCTGTACTTATTCCTTCTTTTGGAGCTGCAGTTGTTGCTTTAAAAGTACCGTCACTTTGATTTTCAATTTTCCTAAATTCTACATTATTATCTGCACCATACAATTCTTTTAAAACTGAAGGAGCTTGTTTTAATGTTACTTTGGAGGTTTGAGCCATTCTAATTAAAGATGGTGTTTGCAACACATCATTCATAATGGCTTTTTCAACCCTTACATCTTCATTAAGCCTTTTTTGAAAATCGGTTGCTTTTTGTGCAAACATTGTT
>JANMAV010000149.1:0-1765 GCA_031360055.1 Ferruginibacter sp. | reverse complement strand
AGAGTGGGTAAGACAAAATTTTTTGTTATATCTAATTCATGTTAAACAATATCCAGCTTCATTATTAGCTGTTGAAAAAAAAATAACAATAACCACGGTTACTAAAAGATTTGATATTGTATTGTATAAAAATTCCGTACCATACATACTAATTGAGTGCAAAGAAATGAATGTACCACTCACAGAAGCTGTTTTAAAACAAGTGCTACAATACAATACAATTATTAATGCCAATTATTTAGTGGTTACCAATGGTAACCATTGTGTAGCATTTAAAAGAACTGAAACAAGTTTTGAATTAGTAAATGAGTTACCAGCAAACTAATTATTGTTCACCCTGAGTTTCCATGGTTCTAAAAGTTAGGTTAATACGATAAGTATGTATTTTAGTAGAAGTAGTAAGGCGATGTAGCCAATTTTTTTGAGTGTCTTTTTTCATTAGCAGTACACTTCCATTTTGCAGTAGAATAGATACTGTGTTTTTTGATTGTTTATGTTTAAACATAAATTTACGCTCAGCCCCAAAACTTACAGAGGCAATACATCCATTTTTTTGTAATTCTTTTTCATCATCGCTGTGCCAAGCCATAGCTTCGCTGCCATTGTGGTATAGGTTTAATAAGCAACTATTAAAGGTGCAATCAGCTTTTGTTTCTACAATTTTTTTTATTTGTAAAAGTTCATCGGTCCAAGGCATGGCATACTTTGTAGATTTGCTGTAGGTATATGCATAATTACTATCGCCATACCATGCTGCTTTGCGTTTTGTAATAATTTTTTTACCAAAAATAATGGCCTCATCATTTTTCCACTCAATAGAATTAAAAAGCTTTTCAGAAAAATTATTTGCTTCAAGCTCTGTAAAAATTTTACCTAAATAAATTACTTCACCTCCTGTTGGTAATAAATTATTGTTGGTAATAGTACCATCATCTCCAAATAATTGTTGTACTAAAGCAAGCATTAATTAACACATTAAAAATTTAATTATAAATATTGAGGTAGCTATGAAAAGATTTTAGTTAGCAATTTTAAAACCGTTAGCAGCAGCAAAACTTTTTTGAACAGTTTTGATATTATTTAATGCAGCATCTTTTTTTGCAACAACATCTTGTAATTTTACTACAGCATCGTTTCGTGCTTCATCATCTGTAGCAGTACCATATTGTATATAAATTGTATAAATACTCTTTATGTATGAAAAATAATTTATAATTGCAGCTTTAAATTTTTCAGCTTCTTTTGCATCAGGGGCTGGTTGTTTTTTTACATCTGCTATAATTTGTTCCACTTCATCTTCAATAGTTTTTGCAGATATGGCAATACTATCGAATTGTTTATTCTCTACAAAGACTGCTATCTTCTCTTCTACTGTGTTAATTTTTGGAACAAGAATGGTTTCTTTAGCTACAAAATTTTGGCTATAATCAAATGCAGCCTTACTATTACAACCTATTAATATTGAGCAAATAATTACAACAAAAATGTATTTTTTCATGATTTTAATATTTAGGTAAATATAGCTTAAAAATAAGTTTTGGTTTGGGAGAGTTATGTAATTAAAAAGTAGTATTTTTGCCGCCCAAAACATAGCTTACTACTACGTCGGGGTAGCTCAGCTGGTTAGAGCATCGGATTCATAACCCGAAGGTCGGCAGTTCAAGTCTGCTTCCCGATACTAAGGTTACCTTTATAAAAAAGGTGGCCTTTTTTATTATATTTAAATCTATAACATACATATTATTCTCATTAAATCTTCTAAATA
>JANMAV010000143.1:0-6177 GCA_031360055.1 Ferruginibacter sp. | reverse complement strand
TTTGCAGCATCTTTATTAGCTCTGTTAGCTGGGCCTACTGGTAAATCACCAATAATTGCTGTTAATTCGCTAATTACATAATCTATAGCTTCTTTGCCTTTACGTACTTTTGGTACTTCTTTATCATCGGCTGTATTAATTCGATAAGGAACTTGGTCCCAACCATCAACCCAAGAAAAATTTGCCATAGCTCTCAACATCCTTCCTTCGGCTGCCTCTTGAGCTGTAGGATTAAATCTCAACATATCTGTCGCGGAAAAAACTATTCCACCGAGTTCTCTATAGGTATCTGCTAAAAAAGCATGGTTAGGATCCCATTGGTGTGAATGTAAAGTTCTCCATATTCCGTTATCATCCCAATCTCCAGCCCTTGTTGGGCCAATCACCTCATCAGTTGTGTGCTCTTGGCTAGCCCAAACTCTAGATTGATCTTGATATGGATTTCTCATTGCATTGTAAGTACTTGCCAATAATGCTGATGCCGATACGGCTCCACCCCCACTGGTAATACCAGTTTCTTGGCTGCCCAATTTCTCTTCAAGCTTTGAGCAGCTTGTTAAGGTAGCAGCAGTAGCTAATATTAATAATACATTTTTCATTTTATTTTTTTTAATTTTTATAAAGATAGATTGAAACCAAAGTTTACAGTTCTTGCAGAAGGGTAAGGAGTATATTCCATACCAAATGATGGCACATTATTTAAAGGTTTAGAAACATTTACTTCAGGGTCAAAGCCGGTAAACTTAGTTATTACAAATAAGTTTTGACCGTTTATAAATACGTTTGCTGAACGAATATTCTTCCCAATTTTTCCTAAATTATACGTTAAGCTAGCATTTGATAATCTCAAATAATCTCCTTTTTCTAAGTAACGAGAAGAAGCACTTGTTGGATTAACCGTTTTTTCGCCACCTGCACTTGCTACTCTAAATTCTGAAACACCTATGTTTCTTTTTCCTAAATTGTTGTAGGCTAAAATTGCATTTGCAGTATTATTGTATATATAATGACCAAAAGCTCCGTTCATACTAACTTCTAAAGCAACTTTTTTATATGCTGCATTTAATGTAAGACCGAGTAAAGTTTTTGGATTAGCAGATCCTAAGAAGAATTTTTGCTCTCCACCTTCGTAAGTTGAAATACCTGTTGTTTTATCAATACCTGTGAATTTTTTAAGGTAGAATGTATTTAAAGGATATCCATTCTTTAATAACTGAGCAAAAGCACCAGATAAACCTTGTCCATTTACTTCACCAGTTGGTATTTCCCCTTTAAAGTTCTTTAGGGTATTAGATTGGAAAGTTGCATTTATTCCTAAATCCAAAGAGAAATCATTTTTACGAATCAAATTAGCATTAACTGACGCTTCCAAACCTTTATTTATTATATTTCCGTCGATATTAGTCCATTTTACTGTGTTGTTCCGTGGACCAGGGTCACCTATCCCTACGGGAAATAATATTTTAGTAGTGTTTTTATTAAAATAATCAAAAGAGAAGTTTACCCTACCTTTTGCCACACTAAAGTCTAAACCAAAGTTTGTACTTTTTGTTTCTTCCCACGATAAATCTGGGTTTTCTATTTGATTCCTATCAAAAGATCCTGGAGAACCAATTAAAACATAAGTTTCCTGAGCAGATGCCGCTGGAAATTCTTGGTTACCAGTTACACCGTAACTTGCTCTTATCCTAACATTTTCAACTGCAGTAATATTTTTCAAAAAGTCTTCTTTGCTCACATTCCAACCTGCAGCTATTGATGGGAAGAAACCATATCTGTTATTTTTTCCAAATTTGCTTGATCCATCAGCTCTAGCAGTTGCTGTAATTACATATTTTTCATTTATGTTAAAAATAGTTCTAGCAAAAAATGATTGTAATTCAGTTGTAGGGTCTTGAAAGCCATTTGTAACTCTAGTTGATGGATTAGAAGATGAAGCGTAATAATATAAAGGTCTATCAGTACCAGTTATTAAACGTCTTGCATACAAAGAATTTCCACCAAAATCAGTTTTAATATATTCATGACCAACTACAGCGTTCAAACTAATCTTACTGCTTAAATCATCAACAAAAGATAATGTGTTAGTAATTTGTTTAGTAACGAGTTCATTTTGAGAAACATTTATTTCTCCTCCTTTTTGGTAGTTAATATCGCCACTTGGTAAAGTTTGATCAACATTAATATCTTGAATATTTATTTGGGCAGTAGTATATTGCTTACGAGTACCAGTTGCATAGTTAATACTTAATTGAGTTTTAGCTTCTAAATTTTTAGTAAGCTTATAACTTGGTGCTACACTAACCAAAGCAGTTGTAACCTTAGCTTTATCATTATATGCTCTGCTGTATGCTAAAGGGTTAATATCTGAGCTTCCGTAATCAATAAATAAAGAATCGCTATTTGCTTTAAATAATGATCTTGTTGGGTTCCACTGTAAAGCTTGCCCAATTAAAGATCCTTTAAATCCTGCTGTTGAAGATATTGGAGCTATATTTTCAACTGACTGAGATGTGATTACATTGAAATCAACTGCTAATTTTTTACTATCTAACATTTTAACTGTAGATGAGAAATTTGCAGCGTATTTTTTATAATCCGTTTTTTTAATAATACCTTCTTGATCTTGGTACCCTAAAGAAAATCTATAACGAGCATTTTCAGTACCTGCACTAACAGCTACTCCATAATTTTGAGCAAAGCCAGTTCTTAAAATTGCACCTAGTGCATCTGTATTAGCACCAAAATTACCCGTTGTAATTCCTGCTTTAGTTAATGCATCTCTGTATTGATCGCCGTTTAATACATCAATTCTGTTAGCAATTTTACTAAAGCCAACAGAAGTATTAAAATCTACCTTAGGTACACCTGCTTGGCCTTTTTTTGTTGTAATTAATACCACACCATTTGCACCTCTTGAACCATAGATAGCTGCTGCAGATGCATCTTTTAATACATCCATAGAGGCAATATCCGATGGGTTAATAAAGTTTAGTGGATTACCAGAAGGAGTACCACCGCCAATATCTGCTGTTAAACCAATGTCAGGCCTTGTATTTGTATTTTGTAAAGGCACACCGTCAATTACAAATAGTGGAGTGCTACCAGAGCGTATTGAAGAGTTACCTCTGATACGAATAGTTGTACCTGCACCAGGTGCACCATTGTTTGCCAAAACTTGTACCCCAGCTACTTTACCTTGTATCAACTGGTCTGGAGAACTTAAAACACCTTTATTGAAATTTTTAGCTGATACTGAGCCAACAGCACCTGTTAAATCTTTTTTACGAGCAGTACCATAACCAATAACTACAACCTCTGTCAAACCTTCGTTTATAGGTTGTAAAATTACATTAATAGTTGAGCCTGAAATTGTTATCTCTTGTTGGCCGAAACCTACTGAAGAAAAATTTAATTTGGAGATTGCATCAGCTACTGTAATACTAAAACTACCATCTGTAGCTGTTTTAGTTCCAACTTTTGATCCTTTTGCTGTTACCGACACATTACTGAGTGGACTGCCATCTTTTTCATTAGTTACTGAACCGGTTACGGTTTTTTGAGCCTTTACAAAGGCAGGAAGTGTAATAAGTAGTAGCAAAAAGACTACAAATTTTTTTTTGAGCAAGTTTAGCTGCATAGTAAGAGTTTTTAATTTGGTAGCTTAAAAGTATATTGATTAATTTGATTAATATTGACAATTGAAATACAGTATTTATGCAAACGTTTGCACAAATGTTTGTGGTGGAAAAATTCATAAAATTGTGTTAAAACAAATTTAAAAAATGGAAACTATTACCCTAAAAAGAATTGCAGGAGTACTTAATTTAAGTATCTCCACAGTGTCTAGAGCTTTAAAAAACCATGCAGATATTTCTGCAGAAACTAAACGGAGGGTTCATGAATTGGCAGAAACGTTGGATTACGAACCAAACATAAACGCAGTAAGCTTACGATCTAAAAAAAATATGCTATTGGGTCTTATTTTACCATCAGTATCTGGTTTCTTTTATGACTCATTTATATCTGCGGTAGAGGAGGAGTGCAGCCTAAATGGTTACATGCTAATTGTATTACAAACTAGCAATGATGCCCAAAAAGAAATAAATAGTTTAAAAATTTGTAGGCAAAATAGAATGTCAGGTGTATTTGTTTGCCTATCTGCCCAAACAAGTAGCATGAGTGCTTTTGATAAATTTAGGGAAGCAGAAATACCATTAGTATTTTTTGATAAAGTTCCTGATGATAATAAATATAATAAGGTTTGCACGGATGATGAAGAATCTGCAAAGCTTGCTGCAGAATTAATACTTAGTAAAAATAAAAAAAATATTTTAGCAATTTTTGGAGATGAAAATTTATCAATAACCAAAATTAGATTTAAAGCATTTCAAAAAATAGTTGCTTTGCAAAAAGAAGTAATAATACATAATGAATTTTGCTCATCATCAAAAAACGCAAGGGAAGTATCTCAAAAATACTTTCACTCAAAAATTAAAATAAAACCTGATGCCGTTTTTTGTATGAGCGATGAGATATTAATAGGAGTAATGAAAACATTACAATTACATCAAATTAAAATTCCAGAAAACACCTCTATATTAACTATGAGTGATGGTTTTTTGCCAAAAATTTACACACCTGAAATTACTTATATAGAAACAAGTGGATATAAATTGGGAAAATTAGCTTTTACAAAAATGCTCAATTGTGTTAATGGAATAAACGATGTAAATGAAGTTTTTACTAGATCTATTTTGGTAGATGGAAAAACTTTATAAGTTTGTATTTTATTTATTTATTAATATTTTCCAATAAAAGGAAGGTTTTTTTATTAGGGCACGTATATCCAAATCAGTAAACATACTACTTATAGTTTTTTGTAATGATGGGCTTTTTTGAGCTTTGTTTACCACCATATTCATAAGCCAAGGATATTGAATTAACTTTTGCATAGTTTGGCTTAGCTGCAACTCTCCACTAATTTTTTTATACAACAATACATCATAGTTTGTTTTAAAAAATTCGCTGCTATAATTATTGTTTGTTATTGCTAAAACTGCTGCTTCTGCTGCCACCATTCCACTAAATAATGCATTACCGATTCCTTCTCCTGTAAAGGGGTCTATAAGAGATGCTGCATCTCCAACCAACATAACATTACTGTTTGATATTTGTGCATGACTTTCAAAAGTTGGTAAACCCCAACCTATAATTTTATCTGTAAGTATGGCATTTTTAAATCTATCTTTTATTAACGAGTTTGTTTCAATTGCATTAAGCAATTTTTGTTTTAGGTTTATTTTTTTTAATCGTGCAACCCCTGCATCTAAACCTATGCCTACATTGGCTTGACCGTTAGGTAATGGAAATATCCAAAAATAACCTGGAAGTGTTTCTTTTAAAAAATGTAATTCAAAATATGGATCATTACTTGCACTCGTAACGCCACTGTAATAAGCCCTTAAACCAACAGCAGCTGTTTTTTTAACTCCACTATTGTTGAATATAGTTTTTCTTACGATACCTTTATCTCCATCTGCGCCAATTAAAATTTTACAATTTATTGTGTGCAATTGGTTTTGAGAGTCACTAAAAATAATGGTATAGCCATCATTCAAATTTTTTATAGATTGTATGCTTGTTTGCTGATAAATAGTTGAGTATTGGGAAGTAGTTTTTTCAAACAAAAAATTATCAAATATTTTTCTTTTACTACTAAAACCCATCGGTTCTCCTTTTAATGCATGTACCGCTGGAAATGGGATATTAATAACTTTTCCATTTGGAGCACTAAAGCTAATGCCCTTACAAGGTAATGCGTTGTCCGTTTCTGCCAACAATTCAGATAGGTAATTTGGATTGGCTTTATGCAGTACAAACCTTGTTTTGCCACTAAGTCCATCCCCACATATTTTATCTCTTGGAAAAACATCCTTTTCGATTATTGTATGGGCAATATTATTTTTAGAGAGAAAAATAGATGTAATTGCCCCTGCAGGACCACAACCAACTATAACAACAGTAGTATTAAGTGTTTTCAAAAGAACAATTTATAAAATAAAAAACCGCTACAGTAATTATAGCGGTTTTTTTAGCGGAGAGCTAGGGATTCGAACCCCAGGACCTGTAACAGTCAACAGTTTTCAAGACTGCCGCAATCGACCACTCTGCCAG
>JANMAV010000136.1:0-4695 GCA_031360055.1 Ferruginibacter sp. | reverse complement strand
TATATGCCTATTAATAAAAAAGCAATATTTGCCATCGGCATTTTACTGATAATTTGTGTTTTAGCACTTTTCAGTAATACATCTACAAAAATATTCCCAACATATGCCTATACTGCTGCAGATATAGCTTGGATGCTAACGGCTACAGCATTGGTATTGCTCATGACACCCGGGTTAGCATTTTTTTATGGTGGCATGGTAAATAAAAAAAATGTGATAAGCACCATGCTCCAAAGTTTTATAGCCATGGGGGTTATAGCAGTTTTGTGGGTGGTCGTAGGTTTTTCTCTTTCTTTTGGCGATAGCTTTTATGGCATAATTGGTAACCCTCTCACTTTTTTAATGGGTAAAAATTTATTAAGTGCTGCACCAATGCCTACAGCCCCAACTATACCCTTAATTTTATTTGCCATGTACCAATTAAAATTTGCCATTATTACACCAGCATTAATTACTGGTGCTGTGGCAGGTCGTATAAAATTTACTGGGTATATTATTTTTATAATTTTATTTTGTTTGTGTATTTATTGTCCTTTAGCACATGCCACTTGGCACCCAAATGGTTTACTGGCAAAATTTGGTGTATTAGATTTTGCTGGTGGTACAGTGGTGCACATGAGTGCAGGTTGGGCAGCTTTGGCGGCTGCTATGTACCTAAAACGTAAAAATGAGGAACCTTTACAACATGCCCGTATTACGTATGTTTTGTTAGGCACAGGCTTACTTTGGTTTGGATGGTTAGGTTTTAACGCAGGTAGTGCATTTAGTGCCAATACCCTTGCAGCAATTGCATTAGCTACATCAACAGTTGCTAGTGCATCTGCTGCATTTACGTGGATTGTTTGCGATAGTTTAAGAGGTCGTAAACCTGGTGCAATGGGCTTTTGCATTGGGGCAGTTGTGGGGCTGGTTGCCATTACTCCGGGTGCTGGTTTTATGAGTATACCACACTCTATAATAGTTGGGGTTGTAGCAAGTATAGTAAGTAACTGGTTGGTGCAAGTACGATCACGTACCGGTATTGATGATACGTTAGATGTTTTTCCATGCCACGGAGTAGGCGGTATGGTTGGCATGTTGCTTACCGCCATTTTTGCTGATAACAACATAAATGCAGCCATTACAAATAATGGAGCCATATTTGGCCAGTTTCATTTATTAAAAGTACACGTAATTGCATTAATTGGCGTTTCAGTTTTTGCTTTTGTAGGAACTTTTGTATTATTAAGGGTTACTAATTTAATAACACCATTAGCAGTATCGGTACAAGAAGAAGTTGTGGGACTAGATAAATCTCAGCACGGAGAGAGTTTGTAAAAACTTATAAGTACCTTAATGGGTTACGCCTAGCATTAAGCACATAGCGTTTCACATTCATCCAAAAAGCTAAAAAAAAGTAAACAATTACTGGTGAGCCAATGGTAGCAAAACTTAGGTAAATAAAATATTTACGAATAGTAGTTGTAGCTATGCCCATACGTTCTCCTATGGCGGTACAAACGCCAAATACGTGCCACTCAATAAAATGTTTAAGCTTATTCATTTTGTTATTACTACAAATTTAAGAACTCTTTTTCAAGTTAGTTTAAATATTTAAAACATACAAAAAAAAATAAGTAAATTTGCTTACTTTATTAGAAATAAAAATCTCACATTTTCCAATCTCAAATTGTAGCATTTTATGGCATTCGATGTAAACATGATTAAAAAGCTCTACGCAACTTATCCAGAAAGGGTTGCTGCAGCCCGTACTTTAATTGGTAAACCGCTTACCTTAACTGAAAAAATATTGTATGCCCACCTTTGGGAAAATAACCATACTATCCCTTTTGAAAGAGGCAACAGCTATGTAGATTTTGCGCCAGATAGAGTTGCTATGCAAGATGCTACTGCACAAATGGCCTTACTCCAATTTATGCAAAGTGGCCGTACCACAGTTGCTGTACCAAGCACAGTACACTGCGATCATTTAATTGAAGCTAAAGTAAATAATACAGTTGATTTAGAAAGAGCCGTAAATGAAAGTAGTGAAGTATATGATTTTTTATCATCCGTATCTAACAAATACGGCATAGGTTTTTGGAAACCCGGTGCAGGTATAATACACCAAGTAGTGTTAGAAAACTATGCTTTTCCCGGAGGGATGATGATTGGTACAGATAGCCACACCGTAAATGCCGGTGGCCTTGGTATGATTGCCATTGGCGTAGGCGGTGCCGATGCTTGCGATGTAATGGCAGGCTTAGCATGGGAGCTTAAAATGCCCAAATTAATTGGTGTAAAACTTACAGGCAAACTTAACGGGTGGACGGCCGCTAAAGATGTAATACTAAAAGTTGCAGGCATACTTACCGTAAAAGGTGGTACTGGTGCAGTGGTTGAATATTTTGGCGAAGGCGCTACAAGCATGAGTTGCACAGGCAAAGGTACAATTTGTAACATGGGTGCAGAGATTGGTGCTACCACATCTACCTTTGGGTATGATGATAGTATGAGCCGTTATTTAAAAGCCACAGGCAGAGAAGAAATTGCTACCATGGCCGATGAAATAAAAGAACATTTAACTGGCGATGCCGAAGTGTATGCCAATCCTGAATTGTATTTTGACCAAGTAATTGAAATAGATTTAAGTACACTAGAGCCACATTTAAACGGTCCTTTTACGCCTGATTTAGCAACCCCAATTAGCAAAATGAAAGAGGCAGCAGCAGCTAATGGATGGCCTACAAAAATTGAAGTGGGTTTAATTGGAAGCTGCACCAACAGTAGCTATGAAGATATTAGCAGAGCCGAAAGCCTTGCCAAACAAGTAACTGAAAAAGGCTTAAAATTACACAGCGAATTTACCATTACCCCAGGTAGTGAGCAAGTACGTTTTACTATTGAAAGAGATGGCTTTTTAGATACCTTTGAAAAAATAGGTGCTACCGTTTTTGCCAACGCTTGTGGCCCATGTATAGGTATGTGGGCAAGGGTAGGTGCAGAAAAAGCAGAGAAAAATACTATTGTGCACAGCTTTAATAGAAACTTTGCAAAACGTGCCGATGGCAACCCAAATACGTTTGCATTTGTGGGTAGCCCCGAAATTGTAACGGCCATGGCAATTGCCGGCACGTTAGATTTTAACCCCTTAACCGATAGTTTACAAAACGATAAAGGCGAATGGGTAAAACTTGATGCACCTACAGGCTACGAACTTCCACCACGTGGTTTTGCAGTTGATGATCCTGGTTTTCAGGCACCTGCTGAAGATGGTAGCGGTGTAACCGTAAAAGTAGCATCCGATAGCAAACGCCTACAAATACTAGAGCCATTTGCTGCCTGGGAAGGCGATGATTTGCATGGCCTTAAATTGCTCATAAAAGCAAAAGGAAAATGCACTACCGATCATATTTCTATGGCTGGCCCATGGTTAAAATTCCGTGGCCATTTAGATAATATTAGCAACAACATGCTGATAGGTGCCGTTAATTATTTTAACGACAAAACCAATTTTGTAAAAAACCAATTAACTGCTGAGTATGCCGCTGTGCCTGATGTACAAAGAGCTTACAAGGCTGAGCATGTAGGCAGCATAGTTGTTGGCGACGAAAACTATGGCGAAGGCAGCAGCCGTGAACATGCCGCTATGGAGCCACGCCACTTAGGTGTGAGGGCAGTGTTGGTAAAATCATTTGCTCGTATACACGAAACCAATTTAAAAAAGCAAGGTATGCTTGCCCTTACTTTTAATGATAAAGCCGATTATGAAAAGTTTGAAGAAGACGATGCCATAAGCATTGTAGGCTTGAAAACATTTGCCCCTGGCGAAAAATTAATGATTATTTTAAACCACAGCAACGGTACCGAAGATAAAATTTTAGTAAACCATACCTACAACCAACAACAAATTGAATGGTTTAAAGCCGGTGCTGCACTAAACATTATTAGGAAGGAATTTGAAGCAAAGCAAACGGCTTAATTAGTTTTTTGTAAATTGTCAAAACCTCAAAAAGGGTTGACAACTCTCTAAAAAACGGCTCACTTTATGTGAGCCGTTCTTGTTGGTATTAATGCAAGAATTATAAATAATATACGTAATAAGTTACCACATTAATATTAGGGTATTGAGTTAACTTATTACGTTAAAAAATATGTGCATTCATTATACTTTTACAATATCTGATACAAAAGAAAGGCATTTTCAAAATTTTGAAACTGCCTTTCTTAAATTATAAAGAATTGTTATTAAGCTTTTCTTTTTACCGTACATCCAATAGCTTTAGTTAACGTAACAGTAGGTTTTTGGTTTTTCATTAAAGATGCAATCACTGCTTCTACATATTTTATTTTATCGGTATTGGTATTTTCAGGGTCATTATCAATGGCACCTACGTATTCAATTACATTACCGGTAGCTGTTTTAGAAACAACAAAAAGCTGAGGTGTATTTTTAGCTCCGTATTTGTTTGTAATAATTTGTCCATTATCATACAAATAAGGAAAGGCATACTTTTTTTGCTTTACTAGCTCTTGCATCTTTTCAAAACTATCAGCTTTAGATACTTCAGGGTCGTTGGGATTAATGGCAATAACTGGATAGCCCAATGCAGTATATTTTTTATTTAGGTCTATAATTCTTTGCTCATAATATTTTGCATAAGGGCAAGTATTGCAGGTAAACACAACAATATAGCCTTTAGCTTTAGGGTAACT
>JANMAV010000126.1:0-18123 GCA_031360055.1 Ferruginibacter sp. | reverse complement strand
CATCATCTACCATAATAATTTCGTAGCTGTAATTATTGGCAAGCATAACTTTTTCTATCCAAGCTGTTAGCTCAGGCAATGATTCATCTTCATTGTACAATGGTATTACTATTGATAAGTCCATAAGCGTAAACTCACAACTATAACCACAAAAAGGTGAGAGAGTAAAGTTGTAAGTATTTTAGTTTTATTTAAAATATAATTAATTTCTTTTTTGTGATAATAAGCCTGCACCTATAATTGATACTAAAGCACCAATAAGCATGTATTTTATTGAACTCCAAACAACCATCATTGGTACAAACATATTCCTTAACATGGAAGCGTTTTTAGCAATTTCGGCTGGCGTATGGTCTCCATTTTGTATTACCATTTTATCACTTTCAATAATAGCTGTTTCTAATATTTGTGGATTTAGCTTATAAAATATAAAAGCGTAAACGGCCATTAATAAAGCTACTACGATAAATGTTTTAAAACCTTGACTAAAGTAGTTTTTTAAATTTTCATCTGTCCTATTGTTACTTTTGTATATTAATAAACTTCCAACTAAACCAACTATAAAAATGGAATAGCCTATAAATTGGGTTTTTCCATTAACGGGTAACTTAAATTTGTAAAATAAAATTATTTCGGCTAAAATCATTAAAAAACCAGTAATTAAGCCTATATATTTTGCTGTAATATTTTTCATTATTTGTTTAACACCATTTGGTTTTTGTGAAGTATGCCATACACTTTCCCTTGTAATTTTTTTCCAATAAATGCACTGTTTTTTGAGGCTGAAAGTATAGCTTCATCTTTAAATATAAACTCCTCATTTGGATTAAACATAGTTAGGCATGCCAGCTCACCTTCTGCAAAAATTGGCATGGGTATATTAAAAATGTTTCTTGCATTATTAGTGAATAAATTTACTACTGCTTCAGTATTTTGTAAGATTTGGTTTACCGTTGCAAATGTAGTTTGCAAGGTTATCATTCCATTTTTTGCATATTCAAACTCAATTGTTTTATCATCCCAACTTTGTGGTGTGTGGTGGCTAGCAATACAATCTATATCGCCATTTATTAATGCTTGTTGTAAAGCCTCCATATCTGCACGAGTGCGTAGGGGAGGGTTTACTTTTAAATTTGTATCATAACTGTTCATATCTTCATCGCAAAAAACAAGATGATATGGTGTAACAGAGCAAGTAATTTGTAAACCTTGTTTTTTGGCTTCATTAATAAGTGAAACACTTTTTTGTGTGGTTATAGCTGTGCAATGTAGTTTTGAATCAGTGTATTGCAACACTGCAATATCTCTAGCAATCATAACCTCTTCAGCAATTGTGGGTATACCGGGCAAGCCCAATTTTGTACTTTCAATGCCTTCATTCATTAAGCCACCATCACTTATAGTTTTATCGTTTGCTAGTTGTATTATGGTAGCATTTTTTGCTGCAACATATTGTAAAGCTTTAAGTAATATGCCTGATTGTTGTACACTTTTTCTACCATCGCTAAAAGCTACTGCACCACTTTGATACATGTCATACATTTCTGCCAAAGCCTGGCCATCAGTATTTTTTGTAATTGCTCCAATTGGTAAAATATTAATTGGAAAATTTTTTGCTCTTTGTATAACAAATTCAACTTGGCTTTTATTATCAATAGTTGGGCTAGTATTTGGCAGCAACATTACATCAGTGTATCCACCAGCTGCTGCGGCATTTGCACCAGTTTCTAATGTTTCTTTGTATTCGTAACCAGGCTCTGCAAAATCAGCAAAAATATCTATCCAGCCTATACTTACGTGTAAATTTGGGATGTTTATCTCAGTAGTATCTATTATTGTAACAAGATTATCATCAATAGTTTTAATAAAACCATCAATAATTAAAATATCCTTTACCTGTAAATGTGCAGGCGATGTTGAACAAACTATTACAGCTTTTTTTATTAAAACGTTCATTTTTTTGAGTTGTGCAAATATCATTAAAAAATGCTAATTATTAAAGCAGTTTTGAACTATTGTTTCTCGTTTTAAAAATTAACCAAGTATACACTATATTTAAGTTACAATTTAAGCTACATTTTATTGATGCTTAAGCCGCCAAGCACTTTATTTCACTAATTATCAAACATTAATGACCGAGAAATTACTTCAATTTATTTGGCAGTTTCAATATTACAACAATACAGCCTTACAAACTACAAATGGAGAAACCTTACAAATTTTGCAACCCGGTATTTTAAATAATAACCAAGGGCCTGATTTTTTAAATGCTAGTATAAAATGTGGCAACACAATTTTGGTGGGCAGTATTGAAATACATGTAAAAGCAAGTTTATGGCTGCAACATAAACATAACACTGATAATAATTATAATAATGTAATACTGCATGTAGTTTTGATTGAAGATGTATTGGTAAATGCACATATACCAACACTTGAGCTTGGTACTAGAATATCAAACATATTGTTGGAAAAATACCAGTATTTAATGGATAACAAACAATTTATACCTTGCCAAAATTTCATTTCAACTATAAATTCTTTTACCATCACAAGTTGGTTAGATAGGTTATTTATAGAAAGGTTACAGCATAAAGCTACCTACATAAAGCAATTGTTACAAAATAACAATAACCATTGGGAGCAAGTATTTTGGCAGTTGTTAGCTAAAAACTTTGGTGTAAAAATAAATAGTGAAGCTTTTGAGCAAATAGCCATTTCAATACCCATAACTGTTTTGGCAAAGCATAAAAATCAAATACATCAACTAGAAGCATTGTTATTAGGCCAAGCTGGTTTATTAGAAGCTAATTTTGTTGATGAATATGCAATTTTATTACAGAAGGAATATATTTTTTTACAAAAAAAATATAATTTACTAAAACCAACAATTGCCATTCAATTTTTGAGAATGAGGCCTGCAAATTTTCCAACCATAAGGTTGGCTCAGCTAGCAAATTTAATACACAACAGTCAGCACCTTTTTGCCACCATAAAAACTTTAGATACTGTACAACAGTTGGAGCAGATGCTACAAGCCACAGCAAATGATTATTGGCATTATCATTATGTTTTTGATGAATTAACAGCCTTTAAACATAAAAATATTGGTAAGCAAATGATACAAAACATTTGCATAAATACAATTGTACCCATTTTGTATGCATACGGTTGGTATAATGATGCTATTGTTTACCAACAAAAGGCTATACAATGGGCAGAAACTTTAAACGCTGAAAAAAATACTATTACAACAGGTTTTGAAAAATGTAATATTTTAAATTTGCATGCAAGTACATCACAAGCGTTAATACAATTAAAAAATAATTATTGTAATAAAAAATTGTGTTTAACCTGTGCTATAGGTAATCAATTTTTAAAGGCATGACAAAGCAACAATTAAGAATTTTATACAAACAAAAGCGAAATGCATTAACTACTGCTGAGAGGTTACGTTTTGAAGATTTAATGCTCATACAGTTTCAACGATTACCAATAACAATTGCTAATAACATTATGACTTTTGCAGCAATTGAAAGCCAAAATGAATATGACCCAATACTTGCGGAAGAATATTGTTTTTTTAAAAACCCTGAGGCAACTTTGTTTTTTCCAGTTGCAAATTTTGCTGACAGCAGCATACAAATTTTTAAGGTGGATGATGATACCAATTTCAAAATAAATAAGTATGGTATTGCAGAGCCAGTTAATGCTGTTCTAACAGAACCAAATGTGGTAGATATTATGTTTGTACCTTTGCTTTGCTTTAATGCACATGGTTACAGAGTTGGTTATGGTAAAGGGTTTTACGATAATTTTATAAAGCTATGTAAACCAAACACTATAAAAATTGGTTTTAGTTTTTTTGATGATATAGAAATAGACGATGTGTTTGAAGGGGATAAAAAACTTAATTTTTGTGTAACACCAAATAAATTTTATACTTTTTAAATTCTTTATTTTGCTCAAAAGTTTTAGATATTTATTATTCCCATTCTCATTATTATATGGGCTTGTAGTTTGGGTTAGAAATTTTTTGTTCGACAATAAAATATTCAAATCTGCCTCATTTAATTTTCCACTTATTTGTGTTGGTAATTTGGCAACTGGCGGCACGGGTAAAACACCCATGGTTGAGTATTTAATAGAGCTGCTACAAAAAACAAATAGTGTTGCTACCTTAAGCAGAGGCTATAAACGTAAAACCAAAGGATTTGCAATAGCAAATAGCCGTACAACTGCCTTACAAATTGGTGATGAACCGATGCAGTTTCATCAAAAATACCCCAATATAACTGTTGCAGTTGGCGAAGAAAGGTTTGAAGCAATACCACAAATTTTGCATGATTCACCTAATACTGATGTTATTATTTTAGATGATGCTTTTCAACACCGATCCGTACTTGCTGGGTTAAATATTTTGTTAACTGAGCATAAAAATTTGTACTGTAGAGATTTAATGTTGCCCTGTGGCGATTTAAGAGATATAAAAAGTAGTAGCAAAAGAGCAGATATTATTGTTGTAACAAAATGCAGGTTGGGCATTGATGAAAAAGAAAAAGAAAATGTAATTGCTTTATTAAAACCATTACCACATCAAAAAATATTTTTTACCGAAATACAATATGGCAGGGCATTTCATTTGTTTAATACTAGCCAAAAAGAAATAGACTCAAACACCGATTTACTATTAATAGCTGGAATTGCTAATCCAAAACCAATGAAACAATACTTATCAAGTATTGTAAAAAGCTACGACATGTTTAAATATCCTGATCACCATATTTTTAGTAGTACAGATTTAATGGATATTAAAAAACAGTTTGACAAATTGCAATCTCAAAACAAAATCATACTTACTACAGAAAAAGATGCCGTTAGGTTACATAAGTTTGAATTGGAACTGAAGGATATGCCAATTTATGTTTTACCCATTAAACATCGTTTTTTGTTTAATGAAGCAGATACTTTTAACTCAACAATTACAAATTTTGTAAATAATTAGATATGTATCAACTGTATTAAGCAGTATTAATAGTCTAACCAAAAAAGTTACAGTTTTGTTATAGTTTAATGCCCAATTTTATTAATGATAAACGGTATAAGCTTACAACAGTCTATAATTAATTTTGCAAACTATATATTATCAAACTGCTATATGAAATTATTTTTTACCCTACTTATATTTGTTTTTGCAAATGCTACTCAAGCTCAAAATGCCATATCAGTTAAGGGCAACGCAAAAACTGTAGATGGAAAGCCTTTAGCCAAAGCCAATGTAACACTATATTATAAAGGCAAAACTGATACATTAAGAACAATTACAAACGATAAGGGTTTTTATAGTTTTACCAATGTACAACCCAAAAAAGCTTTTATTTCAATTTCATATATAGGTTATAAAAAATTTTTAGATGAATATGATTTTAGCAATGTAGTAGGAGAAACAAACAACTATGAAGTAATAATGACTCCAGGTGATAATACCTTAGAAACGGTTACAGTTGAAGCTTCCAAAATATCAATTAAGGAAGATACAGTTTCTTACAGAATTGATAGTACGATGTTTAGGAAAAACGACAATGTTGAAGAGGTATTAAAAAAATTACCAGGGGTAGAGGTAGATAAAGATGGTAAAGTTACTGCCCAAGGTAAAGAAGTAACCAAAGTAAAAGTAAATGGTAAAGAATTTTTTGGCGGCGATGTAAAAACGGCTACCAGACAATTAAATGCCGATATGGTTGATAAAGTTCAAATTATTGATGATTATGGAGATCAATCTGCTTTTACTGGTGTAAAAGATGGTGACCCAACTAAAACTTTAAATATTCAATTAAAGAAAGATAAAAACAAAGGGTATTTTGGAAACGTTACTGCCGGAGCTGGTACAGAAAGTAGATACAGCAGCAACCTTTCAATTAATAGGTTTAACAACAACCAACAAATATCCGTAGTTGGTAATATTAATAATACAAATGCCAGTACGTTCAATTTTTCATCTATACCGGGTGGTATGGGTGCAATGGCTGGTAGTATGATGAGGAGTTTTGGTGGGGGAGCAAATTTTGGCAATAGCGATGGAATAGGGGTAACTAAAACATTAGGATTTAATTACAGAGACGATATTACTCCAAAATTATCATTGTACGGCAGTTATAGTTTTTCAGATAAAGCAAACAAAGTTTTTAATGAAATTAATCAACAAATTATTCAAAAAGACAGTGTAACTACAAACAAACAAAACAGTAAAGATTTTTCTATAACTGATAACCATCGTTTTTCATTTAATGTAGAGTACAAAATAGATTCTTTTAATTACATAAAATTTAATCCTGGTATTACGTACAAAAAAGTATCTGATGATTATAGAAATGATTTTGTTTATTTAGATAATAAAGGTGGAGTAAGAAATAGAGGTTTTAATACAAATACAAATACATCTAACACTCCTAATTATACTGGTAATTTGTTATACAACCATAGGTTTCATAAAAAAGGGAGAACACTATCTTTAAATGTTACAGCTGGCAAATCAAATACTGATGCTAATGATGATACCTATAACCAATCTTACTTTGGTACAAACCCATTGCCGTTTGCTATACAACAAAACGTTATTCAAAATAACGATAACCATAATTACGGTATCTCAGCATCTTTTAATGAGCAGCTAAATAAAAAACGTAGCTTGGAATTTAACTATGCCTACAACAAACGTTTTATTGGTAACGATAAAGAAACTTTTGATGTACAAGGAAACACAAAAACATTGGTAGATAGCCTTACCAATATTTATGAAAATATATACACAACAAATAGGTTTGGAGTAAATTTTAAAACAACACAAAAAAAATATAATTACTCATTTGGTTTAGCTGTGCAGCCTGCCACAATTGAGAGCAACTCCTTTAGTGGAGCCAAATTAAAGTATACTCAAAATATTGTAAATTATTTCCCAGTTATACGGTTTGCATATAATTTTAGTAAAAGTAAAAGCTTTAATGTAAACTATAATGGTAATACAAGCCAACCAACTTACCAGCAATTGCAACCAATTTATGATTATACTAACAGGCAAAATATTACTGTTGGTAACCCCAATTTAAAACCTGAGTTTACCAATACGTTTAGCATGCGTTTTAATAATTTTGATTTTGTAAGTGGTAACGTATTTTTTAGCAATGTGAGTATATCATTTGTAAAAGATAAAATTGTAAACAATGTTTTACAAAAAGGATTTGGTGTACAAGAAACTAGGTATTTAAATACAAACGGATATTATAATGCAAATTTATTTTATGCCTACTCAAAGCCAATACAAAATAGAAAATATGTATTTAATTACGGAGGTACATTAAATTACAACAATAATATTTCATTTATTGAATCCAATAAAAATGAAGGTAAAAACATAATAGTATTACAACGTTTATCAATGGATTATAAAATAAAAAAATGGTTTGAAGCTAGTGGGGGGTTAACTTATACAAATAACAACAACAAGTCATCATTATCTCCTCAAAGTAATAGCAATATTAAAGTTGTAAGCCTTACACACTCTGCACGAATGTTTTTTAAACATGATATAAACTTTAATTATGATGTAGATAAAACTATAAATAAGGGCTATGCAGATAATGTTGTAGCAAACCCATTAATTTTAAATGGCACAGTTGAAAAACAAATTTTTGAAAAGAAGAACGGTTCTATAAAATTGCAAGTATTTGATTTGTTAAACCAAAATACTAGTGTTACAAGAAACGTAACTGCCTATTCAATTACTGATAGTAGAACTAACCGATTAGGTAGGTATTACATACTAAGTTTTGTATTTAGGTTCAGTAAATTTGATGGTAGCAAAGCTGGTGCTGCTATGCCTATGAGCCCGGGCGGTGCTGGTATGAGAATGATGGGTGGCCCAGGTTTTTAATTGTGAAGCTATTTAAATAGTATGGTTACACATTTTGATAAATAAATTATAACTACCAACCTTATTTTTACTGAAAGAAATTAATTTAAAGGATGGCAACTTTTTTTAAAGTAGTAAATCCCTTTTCTCATTTTTTAAACATAAAATATACTGCACCAATTAAAAAAGCAAAACTTATTAAATATCGCCATTGAAAAGGTTCTTTTAAATACAACACAGCAAATGCAGTAAAAACAGTAAGCGTTATAACTTCTTGCGTTATTTTAAGTTGAAAGCCACTGAAGCCATTATTAAAACCCATTCTATTAGCCGGTACCATTAACAAATATTCAAAAAATGCAATACCCCAACTTATTAAAATTGCTTTCCATATAGGGAGGCTGGTATTTTTTAAATTGCCATACCAAGCAAAAGTCATAAATATGTTTGATGCTGTAAGTAATAATATTGTTCGGAACATATTATAAAGTGGTAATGTTGTGTATAATAATTTTTTCAGTAAAATCTTCGCCTATATTTTTGGCATCCTGTATTTTCCTCACTACCCTCATGCCAGCAATTATTTTACCAAAAGCAGCATAGCCAGCAGTATCTGATGGGTTAGTACCCTTTCCAGCATCAAAGAATAATTGATCACCAATACAAATAAAAAACTCAGTACTAGCTGTGCCAGGTGCAGCCCTAGCCATTGATATTGTACCACTAACATGAGATAAACCTGTACTAGAAGTTGGTTCATGTAATATGGTAGTAAAATTTTTATTTGCTGGCCACAAGCCACCTTGTATAATGCCGTAATTATATTCAATTGGCATATCTTCATTTTTTACAACCCTGTAAAAATTGGTCTTTTTATATATGCCAGCTTCAATATTTTTCAAGAAATTGTATACCGTAATAGGTGCATTTTTTGGGTATAACTCTGCCTCAATATCTCCAAAATTGGTTGCAATTAATATATGAGGATTTTGGCTGTTTTTTGAGTTGCAGCCTAGAAACAATACTAGTAAAATGAAATAAAATTTATGCATAGTATGATGTTAAAAAAAAATGAACCAAGTATTATTATTACTCTAAAAATAGATGAAACTAGTCAATTATTTTTTGATGACAAACGAAAAGTTCATTATCCAAAACATGCAAATTTTGCACCTGCACACATTACTTTGTTGCACAAATTACCTAACAATCAAAAAAATATTAAATTACTAAAATTTATTTGCTCAAATACAAAAGTAACTGTAGCTACAATATCAAGCATTTTATGTAATGGACGTTATGTAGCTTATGCTGTAAATAGTATTTATTTAATTAAACTGCATAAAGAAATGCTAGGGCAATTTGGCAATTGTTTATTAGCAAAAGATAGAAGTGAGTATAAACCACACAGTAGTATTCAAAATGGAGTTACATTTTATAAAGCCCAAAAAACAAAGGAGCATTTAGAGGAAAACTTTACACCTTTTACAGTCAATATAGTAGGATTATCTCTTTGGGAATTCAATAAAAAAGGATGGATATTTATAGAAGATATTTATTTTACAAAAAAATAAAAGGCTGCACCAAGATATAAAAAATCAACTCTACTTGTAGCTAACTAATAGTTTGGTGCAGCCCTTTTAGTCTCAAAAAATTACTTACATATCTCTTCCAATGCTATCAACAAGTTCATCTCCATGTCCACTAATTTGGTCATAATATTTGCTGTTAGTAACACTTAAATATGGATATAAAAATAAAAATCCTAAACCAAGTGTAATTATACAAAGTAAAAACCATCCTATAAAACTAAGATTAAGCATAAAAAAGTCCATTTTTTTGCCATCCATAAGTTTCCAACTTTCTTTCATAGCATCAGTACCACTCATTTGAGGGTTATCATGCATTATACGATTTACTTGAGAGTAACCACAAGCTACAATTATACCTGGCACTATTAATAATATCATTGCTAAAAAAGTTAATAGTACAACAAGTAAATTTGCTAGTAGGGCATTGCCAAAATTCTTAAAACCATCAAACATATTGTTTAATTCTGCGTTGTCACCTCTAGATACTTTTAAAAAATAGCCAGCAGTGCCTAATGCTAAAGGCCCTGTTACCAATAAACCGCCAAAAGGTATTAAGCTTGCAACAAAAGTTATGATAGCTGTAATTACTAATACTCCAATGGCTTCTCCCCATTTATTGTAAGTTTTTAATTGAGTTAAAGCATGGTTTTTTAACTCATCGTTAGTTAGTAGCATAGTTTTTTAAACAATAGTAATACAATTTTGAGCAATATCATTTATCTATAATTAAATTAATATTAACATTTTGTAAAGATGTTATCAAGCTAAATTTTTAGCAATAACTTATATCGTAATTTATATTGTAATTTTTAATTTATTATTGTACAAAATAAAAAATTGCCCTGCTAATGTTACCAACACCAACTGTATCAGTTATAATGGCCGTGTACAATACTGATATTGCCTTAGTTAAAAGAGCTGTTCAATCCGTTTTAAATCAAACCATTAGTGATTTTGAGTTGATTATTGTAGATGATGGAAGTGATATATATACAGAGCAGGAGTTGTTTAAAATTGCAAATTCAAATCAAGAAAAAATAATTTTTATAAGGCACAAAAATTGTGGCCAATCAAACTCAATAAACAGGGGAGTACTCAATAGTAACGGTAGTTACATTTCAATTATAGATGCTGATGATGAGTATAAACCAAACCATTTAGAATGTTGTTTGTTAGAAATGAAATATGCTGATTTAATTGCCTCTACCACCAATACAATTACTGATAATGATGAAGATTTTTATGTGCCTGATAAATTTGATATAAGTAAAGTTATACATGTAGATGAATGTGTACTTTTGGCAACATTGTTTGGAAAGAAAGAAGTTTTTGAAAGTGAAAAATTTAAAAATATGTATGCAGCAGATGCTCATTTTTACGAAAATGCAAGTAAAAAATTTGCTGTAAACAAAGTAAACCTTCGTACTTATATTTACTATCGTAATAACCCAAATAGTATTTGTAGTGTGCTAAAAAGTAACCAACAAAAAATTAATAATATCCTTTCTTGATACCAACCTTTACCTTAGAAAATGCAGTACTAGCTTGCCATTTAACTGGTATTTATGATGTGAATAGAAATAATACTCAACCGCATAATGATACATCATACATACTGAATTGGGCAAAATCATTACACGTAAATAACGTAATAGGAATTTTATTTCACAATGGTTTCAGTGCCAACACAACAGCAAACTTCCCTTACAAAAATATTCAGTTCATACACGTTACATACAACAGCACATTTAACCCCAATGTAACTAGATATTTTTATTACAAATCTTTTTTACAGGAAAATAAATCTGTTTTAAAAAATGTTTTTATGACAGATGTTGCTGATGTACAAATGTTGCAAAACCCATTCACAAAAAGTTTTTATTATGAAAATAGTAATAAAATCTTTTGTGGTGATGAACCAAAATTATTGCAAAATGATTGGATGATACAACACGGAAATCATTTTAGAAATTCTTGTCCAACTTATGAAAGTTTTGAAGAAACATTTAAAAATGAAAAATTATTGAACTGTGGTATCATTGGTGGTAATGTAGATTTGATAAAATTAATTTTAGAGGAATTATGTTTATTTCATAGTGTGTACAATACCCAAAACAAAACAAAATATACTGGAGATATGGGGGCTTTTAACTATGTAATCCGTACAAAATTTGATGATAGTTTTATTGCAGGCCAACCAGTTAATACAGTTTTTAAGAACTATGAAACCAACAGAAAAGATTGTTGGTTTAGCCACAAATAATTATAGGTATTGCATAACATAGTTGCCAAAAAATGTAAATGCAATACAACGAGTTAAAACGCCTAAACAGCACCAAAAAATTAATTGTTTAAAATTTGCATTTAATCCCAACCCCACAGCAATACTAATTGGAGGGCCTACAGTAATACTACCAATATAGCCTAAACCAATGGTACCATATTTTTTCCAAAGTTTGTGTGCAAGCGTATCTGTTTTTTCAACATAATCTGCAGGTTTCGGCTTTTTATATTTTGCAAAAAATTGTTTTATTTTTTCTCCTAAAAATGCTGCTACAAATACGCCAGTGAGGCCACCAGCAAGGCAAGTAAAAAATATTTGCCAGCTTGTTAATTTCATAGCAAAACCGGTGGGTATAGCTACATACATTTCAAAAGATGCTAATGCAAACACGGTTAAAATTTTATAAATCATACTAATTGTTTCATTTAATTAATGTATTTTGTTGTTACAAAACTACGTTTCTTATGTTCAAAAATATTTTTATTATTACTTTTTTGTGGTTGTTGTTTGGTTGTAAACAACAAAACAAAACTTCAAATTATTTTCCTAGTAATGATACCGCCGCAGTAAAAACTGGGGGTATTAAAATGATACCCATAACCACCGCAAATGGTAAATTTAATGTGTGGACAAAAACTTTTGGTCATAACCCCACTAAAAGAGTTTTACTACTGCACGGTGGCCCTGGTAGTACACATGAATATTTTGAAAGTTTTGAAAGTTTTTTACCCCAAGAAAATATTGAATTTATTTATTACGACCAACTAGGCAGTTGGAACAGCGATAAGCCCACTGATACTACTTTATGGACAACAGAAAGATTTGTAGATGAGGTAGAACAAGTAAGAAAAGCGTTAAATTTAGATAAAAGCAATTTCTACTTACTAGGCCACAGTTGGGGTGGTATTTTAGCAATGGAATATGCTTTAAAATATCAAGATAATATTAAGGGTTTAATTATAAGCAACATGATGAGTAGCTGCCCAGCCTATGCAGCTTACAATAAAAATGTATTGCAAAAACAAATGGATAAAAAAGTTATAGATAGTATTTTATTATTTGAAAAAACAAACACAACAAATAACCCAGCCTACATGAATTTGTTGCTCAATAACTATTACAACAAATATGTATGCAGGGTACAGCCTTTTCCTGAACCATTAAACCGTATGTTTGGCCACACCAATAACCAAATATATAATATTATGCAGGGCCCATCAGAGTTTGGTATTAGCGGCAGGTTGGCACTGTGGGATGTAACTGATCAATTATACAAAATAAAAATTCCTACAGTTGTAATAAGAGGTATGAATGATACTATGGATCCAGATTTTATGAAAATGATGAGTGAAAAATTAGGAAATGGTAGTTTAGTAACTTGTCCAAATGGTAGCCATTGCAGCATGTGGGATGATCAAGAAAATTATTTTAAAGGGCTAATAAGTTTTATAAATAAATAATTTATTTGTATTAGTTAAATTAGCAACTAATATTTTAAGTACAAAAAAATGCTGCTTCATTTATAGAAGCAGCATTTTCATTTTAACTATTTAAGATGGAATTAATACATGATCAACCACATGTATAATTCCATTACTTTGGTACACATTAGAAATTGTAACAATTGCAGTGCCACCATTTTCGTCTTTTACTAAAATTGAACCAGCTTGCATGCTTAGCATAAGTTTATGACCACTAACAGTATTTAAAATAGCAGTACCATTACCATCTTTTATCATTTTAGCTAAATCATTTCCATTTAGCCTACCAGCCACAACATGAGAGGTAAGAATTTTGGTCAATGTTTTATTATTTTCTGGCCTCACTAATAAATCTACACTGCCTGCAGGTAATAAATTAAATGCAGCGTTTGTTGGAGCAAAAACTGTAAACGGCCCAGGCCCTGATAGTGTTTCTACTAAGTTGGCTGCTTTTACGGCTGCTACCAATGTGGTATGATCTGCAGAGTTTACAGCGTTTTCCACAATGTTCTTGGTTGGATACATTTCAGCACCACCAACCATAACAGTTTTAGTTGGGTTACCCATCATATTTGATGAAGTGCAATTAGTAAACGCAATTATTGACACTAATGATAGTGCTACAGTAATTTTTTTCATAATTTTTTTATACAGTAAATCAAAAATTATGCCTTAGTATCTTACTGCACATAAAAATTTTTTAAACGTAAATGGGGAATATAAACAGCACTTAAAACTATTATTGAGAAATTTTTATTCTGTAACGTAATAATTATTTAATTATAAGCGGCGTTTTTTTCATTTTTATGGAGCTATCTACCCTATATATTAGCTTAACTTTACGGCATGGCAAAAACGCTACAAATTTTAGGTAATTCATTAAAACTAACCTTGCAAGAGCTTAAGGTTAATAAAACTAGAACAGCTCTTAGCCTTACTGGCGTTGCATTTGGTATTTTTTGCATTATTGGTGTGCTTGCTACAGTAAATAGTTTGGAACAAAATATTCAAAATGAAGTTAGCAGCCTTGGCAATAATACTATTTATGTAGATAAATGGGACTACAGCGGTGGGCCTGATAAGCCCTTTTGGAAACTTCGTGCAAGGCCTGTAATGAAATACGAAGAAGAAGGAATGATAAAAGAAAGATCGGAACTTACTGAAAACGTTGCATTTTTATTACAAACCGGCAGTAGCTTGTCTCACAAAAATGATGTGTTACAAAATGTTTCGGTTTACGGTATTACTGAGCCCCAAATAGCCATACAGCCCATTAATTTTGATGTAGGAAGATATTTTTCTGGTCAAGAATTTTCGAATGCAACTAATGTTTGTATAATTGGGTACGAAAATGCTGAAAAATTATTTGGTACTGCAGAAAGAGCAATGGGAAAACAAGTTGCCATTAAAGGTAAGATGATAAGCATAGTTGGGGTAATTAAAAAACAAGGTAAAAATATGATAGGCTGGGATTATGATAATTGCATAATGTTGCCGTATAGATATTGTAAACAATTATTTGATGAAAAAAACGCTAACCCTGTTTTAATTGTGAAAGGAAAAGAAGGTGTACGTACCGATGCTTTGTACCAAGAGTTAAAGGGTATTATGAGGCAAATTAGAAAACTTGGGCCTACAGAAGAAGATAATTTTTCTTTAAATAGTGTTGAAGCATTTAGCAAAGCAATTTCGGGGTTTTTTGGTACACTAAATATTGTTGGTGGTTTTATTGGAGGTATAAGTTTAGTAGTTGGTTTATTTGGTATTGCTAACATTATGTTTGTAACAGTAAAGGAACGCACTTCAATAATTGGCTTAAAAAAAGCCATTGGTGCAAAAAGTTCATCCATTTTATTAGAGTTTTTAATGGAAGCTGCTTTAATGTGTATTTTAGGGGGTGCCATCGGTTTATTTTTTGTGTGGATAATTACAATAATTTCCTCAAAATTGCTCGATTTTCCATTCTTTATTTCTGTACCCTTAACTATTGCAACAGTTATTATCTGTATTGTTATAGGTATTTTAGCAGGTATAATTCCAGCAAGGCAAGCAGCTAAAATGGATCCGGTAGTGGCAATACGTAGTTAATATTTCATTTAAATAATGGAGTTGATTTTTTTTATTTATTAAAAAAATAAAATTTTTAATTTTTGCCAAAACCTTATTTGCATAAATTGCTATTTTAAATTAATGTGTTTACCAAAATTTTATCAATACAATATTGAACATGGAGAATGAAAAATCAATAACCATTCTTGCCATTGAATCATCTTGCGATGAAACTGCGGCATCAGTATGTGTGAACGGCAAAATTTTGAGTAATATAATTGCTACACAAAAAATACATGAGCAATATGGTGGTGTAGTGCCAGAGCTTGCAAGCCGTGCACACATTCAAAATATAGTACCAGTGGTAGATACTGCCATGCAAAAAGCAGGAATTACTTTAGCAAATATTGATGCAGTTGCTTTTACCCAAGCACCGGGTTTAATAGGAGCATTATTAGTAGGGGCTGAGTTTGCAAAAAGCATGGCATTGGCATTGCAAAAGCCATTAATTGCTGTGCATCACATGCAGGCACATGTATTGGCTAATTTATTACAAAACCCTGCACCAAGTTTTCCATTTTTGTGCCTTACAGTTAGTGGCGGCCATACTCAAATAGTAGTATGCCATAGCCCTACAAAAATGGAAATTATTGGCCAAACCATTGATGATGCTGCTGGAGAAGCATTTGATAAAACTGCAAAACTATTGGGCTTACCTTACCCCGGTGGGCCATTAATTGATAAATATGCAGCTTTAGGCAAACCAGTTTATACCTTTTCTGAACCAAAAATTGATGGTCTTAATTTTAGTTTCTCTGGGTTAAAAACTTCTATACTGTACTTTTTAAATAATGCTGGTACAGCTAATATTTATAAGGTAGAATATACCGCAACTGCGGAGCAACGCCAACAATTTATTGACGATAATTTACCAAATATTTGTGCATCTGTACAACATAGAATTGTAAGCATATTATTAAATAAATTAAAAAAAGCAGTTTTGCAAACTAGTATAAATAGAGTGTGTATAGCTGGTGGTGTAAGTGCAAATAGTGGGTTGCGTAGTGGCTTACAGCAATTGGGTACAGAGCTTGGCTGGCAAACTTTTATACCACCCTTTGAATATTGTACAGATAATGCAGCAATGATTGCCATTACTGCTCACTACAAATTTTTAGCCAATCAGTTTGAAACATTGGCAGTAATACCATCAGCAAATAGCAACTTTAATTAAATTAGTTAGCTTGTGAACAATTGGTTTAAATTTAAACTATTTACTGTGCATCAGCAACATAATGCCATGAAGGTATGTACAGATAGTTGCTTGTTTGGAGCATGGATTGCCAATAAAAAATTATCAGCAAATAATGTATTAGATATTGGTACAGGTACAGGCTTACTAAGTTTACAATATGCACAAAAAAATGATGCACATATTGATGCTGTAGAAATTGATGAAGAAGCTTATAATGAGGCTTGTTGTAACGTTTTAGAATCTCCTTGGTGTAACAAAATTGAAGTGCATCATGCAAATATTTTGCAGTTTAACCCAAATTATGGGTACGATTTAATAATTACCAATCCACCTTTTTATAATAATTATTTAGCTGCAAATAGTGCTAAAAAAAATACGGCTATGCATAGTACTTCACTAAATTTTAGAGAGTTAGTAAGTTGCATTAAAAAAAATTTATTACCTCATGGTGTAGCAGCTATATTATTACCATTGCAAGCCTTTTCTAGTTTTTTATTAGAAATTGATAAACAATTTTTATTTATACAAGAGCAAGTAGAAGTGAGTACAAAACAAGGTACAAATGTATTTAGGTTTATGTTACTAATTGGCCACAAAAAGCAAGAAATTGTAAAACAACATATAGCTATAAAAAACTCAGAAAACCAATACAGTGATGTTTTTGTTGAGATGTTAAAAGGTTATTATTTATATTTATAAAATACGCTTATACTTCAGTTTTTATAGGAAACACAAGCGTAAAAGTTGTACCCTTACCTACGGTTGATTTTACTTCAACAGTAGCATCATGCAACTGTAATATATTCATAGTTGTGGCCAAACCTAAGCCCATGCCATTTTTTTTAGCAGTAAAATATGGTTCAAATAATCTACTTAAATTTTCTTCACTAATACCACATCCATTATCTGAAATTATTAATTCGTATTGTTTTTTTACTTGTTTTAAAGTAACAGTAAGCAAACCTTTATCCTCCATGGCTTCTACTGCATTAATAAGCACATTAAGGATAGCTATTTTAAGTTTTTCACTATCTGCTACTACTTGCATTTTTACATCAGCAATGTTTTTTACTAATTTTATATGTCTTAATTTTATCCTATCTGTAGCAGCTGTAATACTCTCTTCAACTATTTTTGTTAGGTTATTTTTTTGTAATAAAATTTCTGGTCTCGATGCTCCTAGTAAACCAGTTATTAAATCTTCTATACGTTTGCTATTTCTTGTAATAATATCTAGATACATACTTGCATCTTCCGATTTTATTTCATCAATTAATTGCTCTAGAGATAAATTTATATTATTTAATGGGTTTCTAACTTCATGAGCTAGGGTTCGTACCAAACGTTCTGCCATTCCCAGTTTTTCTAGCCTAACATTGTTTTTTTCTGCTTTTTTTATTTCTGTCATGTCGTGCAGTATACCTTGCAAAAACACGTTACCTTTACTATCAGTTTCTTTAGATAGGGAAAGTATACAGTATATTTTATCATTAAGTTTTGTTTTAAAACTTATTTCTATATCATTTAAAAAATTTTCTTCTAAAATATTTTTA
>JANMAV010000124.1:0-7135 GCA_031360055.1 Ferruginibacter sp. | reverse complement strand
CTCACTAATTGATAATAAATTGGGCTCATGCAGCATTTGCAAGGGTACATTTGCTAACTCAGGTAACCATGTTTTTATAAAAACACCTTCCTCATCATGATCATAACTGTTTTTTATTGGGTTGTATATCCGTATTGTATTTACACCAGTAACAGCAGCCTGCATTTGTAGTTGAGGGTAGTGTATACCCGGCTCATAATCTAAAAATAGCTTTGCCAAATAATGTGCAGCTAATTGCCAATGCTGCCATAAATTAAAAGTAAAAAATGATACAATCATTGCCCTCATTCTAAAGTTTATGTAACCAGTTTTAATAAGGCAACGCATGCAAGCATCAATAATTGGAACTCCAGTTTGCCCTTGCTCCCATGCTTTAATATATGTTAGGTTTACTGGTTTTATAATTGTATCAAAACCTCTATTAATATTTTCAAACTCCATACGGCATTCATCCTCAAATTTTTGAATAAAGTGGCAATGCCAATGTAGTCTGCTTATAAAATTTGACAATGCTCTTTTATTTAACGATGTACTATAATGCTGCACCGTATATTGGTATACCAAACGCATACTTATATTACCATAAGCAATGTAAGGCGATAGCCTGCTACAACTTTTACGACTACTTGCAGGCTTTGAAATATGTTTACTGTAGTTTATGTAACGGGTATTTATAAAGCTTTCTAGGTAGCGCCAAGCTAGTGTTTCTCCACCTTTTTGAAAACTATCATCATCAGTAGTACATTCTTTTGGCAAATACAAACCTTTAATAAAATTATATGTATTGCTAGATAATTTTACAAAATCTATCGTATGTAGTTTTATATATTTTGGAGGCTCAGTCATTTTTTGTTTCCACAAAGCTTGCCAGTTTATTCTGCTTTTTAACTTTCGTATTACTCCGTGTATTTGATATTCAATCCATGTTATATTTTTATTTTTACAAAATTGTTGTATAGCAACATCCCTATTATAAGTTGCTTTATTACCTACCTCAACATGTGAAAATATATTTTGTATATTATAAATTTTTGTGAGCTCTTCCAACACAGGTTCAACTTCATTATGTACAAAATACATAGTTGCCTGTTGCAGCTCAAGCTTCTGTTGCATATCCTTTATAGATTGATATACAAAACGCCAATGCCTCACATCACTATCAGCATAAGCCATTATGCTTGGCTCAAAAAAGTATAATAATAAAACTGGTAAACCTTGTTGTTGTGCAACATACAAGGGTTCATGGTCAGTAAATCTTAAGTCTCTTTTAAACCAAACAATATTTATATGAGGTAAATTATTTTTCAAAATAGAAATTGTACAAATTTATATCAAAATTAAGCCCAAAATAAAACGGCTTTCAAATTAATGAAAGCCGTTTAAAAAAATATACAATTAATACTATTGAGGACGTAATACTTGATCTATTTTATGTAAAATTCCATTAACATAAAATTGATCGTTTGTACCAAGGTAAGTTGTGTTAACTGGGGTTGTACCGTATGAAGGACTACTATCTGGTGTGTACGTAGCATTTAGTAAGAAGTTAGATGCAGTTGCATTACCTGCACCTTTAACCGTTGCAGCACTAGCAAATGCACCCGTAAATGTAGCAGCAAAACTTACTCTAGGGAAACTTATTCCTATAGAGTCTGCACTGCTAAGTAATGTAGGATAAGTTGTTGCTATTGTTGGCAAATTTGGAGTAAATATTCTACCTGGTCTTTTTACAGATAATGATGCTGCAGCAGTATTGCTTCTATCATCAAACAAATGGTAAACTACAATACCTTTTACCAACCTAGTAGAAATATTGTTAGAACCTAAAAAGCCAATAAAAACAGCATCAGGAGCAGCTACTGGTATTAAACCACCAGTTGCAGCACTAATAAATTGTTTCATTGCTAAGTTGGTTGGAGCAAGTACTGTAAAGTTTGCAGGACCAGTTAAAAAAGCGGTTACTAATGCACCTGGAGCTGCAGTACCACTATCAGCCCTTTGTATAGCAGCTTTAAAAATAGTTAAATCATTATCTGTATTTAAACGCTCCCAAATTACTCTTTGAGCTGGTGCAACAACAGCAGCTGTGTGCTGTATAATACCATTACTACAAATCACATTTAAAGGGCTTGTTAGTGGTATATTGTTTACACGTAAAATACCAGGCCTTTTAGATAGAAAAGAAGTAGCTGTTACAAAAGGTGCAGTAGTGGGTGCCAATTGAATTAAAGTACCAACTTGTATATTAGGAAATACATTAGGTATAGAAGCTGTATCGTAGCGCTGTGGTATAATGTTGTACGAAACTATGCCTGCTGCAGAAGCTGCTGGCAAGTTATTAACAATAAAACCAGAAAATACAGCATCAGGTGCTGCCAATGGCACTAAACCGCCACTTGCAGCATTTATAAACACTTTCATAGCGTTATTATCAGGTACTGTAAGGGTATACTGGTTTGTAGCAGTAACATTTTTTAACAAAGTGGTAAAGGTAACACCTGCCTTTACTACCATTCTATAATACAAACTATCATTTGGGTTTGCACGTAAAGCAGAGTCCAATGATATGCCACTACTTGCAATAGCAACTGGTTCAGTAAACTGCTTTACATTTTTATTGCAAGCAGAAAATATTAAGGTACTTACTGCTACTGCAGTAAGCCCAATATTTAATTTATTTTTTAAAATATTCATTTTATTTTATTTGAAATTGTGTATTAATATAAATTAAAACCAATGCTAACATAGTATAAACCACCTACAACTGAGTTACCTGTTGCGTTTCTATAATATTGGTTTAATAAATTATTAGCGCCTACTTTTAATAATGTTTTTGTTGCAGGCATTTTCATGCTTACCTGTGCATCTACAGTTTGTATTGCCGGTACATCACCACTTGCAAAGTCGCCTTGGTACTCAAATGCATCTTGATATCTGTACGTTACACTAAAACCATACACTTTGTTTTTACCAAAACCATTGTTTGATAAAGTAGCATTAGTACGATATTTTGGTGTGTTAAAAAATGCATAGAAACCTGGAGGTACATCTTTAATTTCATCGCTAGAAGCGTTTGCACTTATTACAAAGTTTTTAGGTAAACGATAATCTAAACTAATACCGTAGCCGTAAGTTTTTACTTTACTAGATACATTTACTGGTATAGAAAAAGTTAACCCTCTACTAGTATCAGATTGTTGTATTGGAGAGTTTGAAGCAGATTGTACAATTATTGTACGGCTAATAAAATCTTTATATTGGCCATAATAACCATACAAATCAACCAATAATTTGCCACCTGCATGTAAACCTTTATAACCTAACTCATAAGTTGAAACTGACTCAGGTTTGAAATCAAAATTGGTAACCTTTACTGGTGTACCCTTTTGTAAACTTGCATATGAATATGTTGGGTTACCTCTAAAATTGTATTTATTTACAAAGAGTGGATTACCACCTGTTAAACGAGTACCACCACCTACACGTAAATCAATATACTGTTGTTGTGTAGATGGAAAACGATAAGCAGATTGATAAGAAACTCTTACATTTTTATTTTCTCCAACTTTTATTGCAGCTGTGGCACGAGGAGTAAAACGGCCTTCAAAATTCTCATTTTTATCATACCTACCAGCTAAAGTTATTTTTAAAGCATCAATAATTTTACGACTAACTTGTGCATAACCACCATATTCATTTATGCTGATTGTGCCAGCTGTATCAGCAAATAAAGTTCCTTCAGAATTTAGTACATATTGCTTAAAGTTACCACCAATAATTACTTCCGCTACATTTTTTGTATAGTCAGTTAAGTTTAATTGGCCTTCGGCACTATATAAATTTGTTTTATCTAAAAATAATCCACCGCCCTTTTTAATAGGTATTGAACGAACGTTGTTAAATATAGATTTAAACTGTGTACTACCAGCTACTGGACGACCAACATCTGCTGTTGCTCTTGCAATTGTATGTGCTTCAGCATTTGGCCTACCTTGCTGTAAAGCTGTTAAATATGCAATTGAATATTGACCGTACCAAGAGGCAGCAATTTCAGGAAGACCAACAGTACCAGCTCCATTTGCTTTTGGTGCAGAAGCTTTCCAAACCTCATTAAACAAACGTGTTGTTACTGTTGCATTGTATGACTGGCCTGCATTTTCTTGTGTAGTGTACCCACGTACATACCAATGCTTATTGTTTAATTCAAATTTATACTGTGCTATTTTTAATTCTTTCAAAGAGTATCTATCACTACCTGTATAAGTACTGCTACCTGTACCAAAATATGCGGCAGCTACGGCTTCAATTTTTGAAGTTATTTTATAATGAATAGCACCTGTAGTTTTAAAATTAACCGTGTTAGGGTTTATTATATCTTTTTCTTTATAACCAGTACGACTAACATTTATTGGTGCTGCAAGGTATGCAGTTGGTGAACCAATACCAGCTAATATTGGACGTATATCAGTAGTTGTTTCATCACCATATACATTTATTCCATTATAGTTAGGATCATTTTCACGAGTACCTGCACCTGGCTGGCCAGCTACACCTAATCCTTTGTAATTGCGGTAATCATCACCTATCCAATCTTTAGCTGAAATTAATTCTCCAGTGACTTTAAATGCAAATTTTTCTGATATTTTTTTAGCCCATCTCATACTCCAATTGTAATAAGGAGATGCTGGTCTTTCCCTTTTATCAGTGTGCATTATACCTGTTTTAAATTCAGCTGATAAGCCTTGATATTTAAAAGGGTTTTTGCTATTTATCAATATTGTTCCATTCATACCACCAGGGCCATAAAGGGCAGATGATGCACCTGGCAACAATTCAATATTATCTACATCAAGTTGTGTTAAGCCTACAATACTTCCTACAGAAAAATTTAACCCTGGTGCTTGGTTATCAATACCATCTACTTGTTGGTTTAACCTAAGGTTACCACTACCACTAAAACCACGAGTAGTTGGAGTTTTAAATGTTAGTGAAGAAGTTACTACATCTACCCCCTTTAAATTTGCAATTACATCGTAATAACTTGCTGCAGGTGCATTGCGTATAGCATTTGCACCAACTCTTTCAATTGATACTGGAGATTCCAAAATGTTTTGTGCAACTCTGGTAGCAGATACTACAACCTCTTGGCCTAAAGCATTACTTGGGGTAAAACTCACATTTGCAGTTGTTGTAGCTGTTGCTACTACTAACTCTTGTGTACTGTAACCTAAACTAGAAAATACAAGAGTTACAGGCAAAGATTTTGTATTGATGCTGTAATTTCCTTTATCGTCTGTAAAAGTACCGGTTTCTGTACCTTTAATTATTACTGATACTGCTGCTGCATTTTCAGTTGTGGCATTGTTTTTTACATTACCGCTTATAGTTACATTTTGTGCTAATGCTGTTCCTGCAAAGAGGTTGGCAATGATAAACATAACTAGATAGCTTGTAAACTTTGTCATATCCGTTGTTTTGGGTTAAAAATAATCGGCAAAATAAGCATTGTTAATTTGATATTAAATTTTATTTTTTAACTTATTGTGCATAGTAAAATATTTGTATTGCTAATTTAACCAAAACAAGTAGTTATTTTAGCAGCATGACAAGGATAAAATTTTCCAATCAAACCAATTTTTACAAAGGTAAAGTAAGAGATGTTTACAGCATTGATAATGATCTGATAGTAATGATTGCAAGCAATCGATTATCAGCCTTTGACGTTATTTTACCTCACCCCATTCCATTTAAAGGACAAGTACTCACTGAAATTGCTGCTTTTATGTTAAATAAATGTGCTGACATTTGTCCAATTTGGTTATTAGCTACCCCAGCACCAACTGTTAGTGTTGGTAAAAAGTGTAATCCATTTGCAATTGAAATTGTAGTTAGAGGAAATATTACAGGCCATGCTTGGCGTACCTATAATACTGGTTTACGTGAATTATGTGGAGTAGCAATGCCAAATGGCATGAAGGAAAATGATTTTTTTGAAACGCCAATTATCACACCAAGCACAAAAGCTACTGAAGGCCACGATGAGGATATTAGTAGAGAACAAATTATACAAAATGGTTTAACTACTGAAAAAGAATGGAAAATACTAGAAAACTATGCACTAAAATTATTTGAAAGAGGAAAACAAATAGCAGCTAAGCAAGGATTGATTTTAGCAGATACAAAATATGAATTTGGAAAAATTGGAGAAGATATTTATTTAATGGACGAAATACATACCCCAGATTCTTCTAGGTATTATTATGCTGATGGTTTTGAAGAAAGACTTAAAAAAAATGAAAAACAAAAACAACTTAGTAAAGAATTTGTTAGAGAATGGCTTATTGAAAATAATTTTATGGGTAAAGAAGGTCAAACAATACCCTCAATGAGTGATGAAAAAATTGATATCATAAGTAAAAGATATATTGAATTGTATCAACAAATAACTGGCAATATTTTTATACCCTCTTTTATTGATGATGTAAAAATTGTGGAGTTGGTTGAAAATTGCCTATCAACTTTAAAAACAAACTAATTTTGTTATATTGTAGAAATATATACACATGACTTTGTAGATTATTTAACAATTCTTGTATAAAAATAACGGCATGTATTTTGTTTTTTATAAATTTTATTATTAACCTAAATCTTATTTTATGTCAAGTTTATTGTACACAATTGCCGTTATCTTAGTTATAATTTGGGCAATTTCTTATTTTGGTGGTTTTTACACAGGTGGTATTATCCATTTATTATTGGTAATAGCAATTGTAGCTGTATTATTAAGAGTAATATCTGGTAACAGACCTATATAAAATGTATTTTATGAAAAGTTCCAACATAGTCTTAGCTGTACTTGCAGGTGCCGCAATTGGTGGTATTATAGCAATTGTTTTAAAGGTAGAAAATGCTTTACTAGCTGATGATGAAGAAGAAGGAAATTTTGAAACGCCTCGATTTAAAAAAATTGCTCAGCAATTTTCTGATAAAATTTCAGGTGAATTAAAAGCGGCAGAACAAAAATTAAAACATTCATTAAAAAGTGAGTTCGAAGTTTTAAAAACAAAAGAAGATAATGGAGTTTTTTTATAAAATTTAATTCTGTCATAGATTTACTTTAAATCCAGATTACATT
>JANMAV010000109.1:0-17662 GCA_031360055.1 Ferruginibacter sp. | reverse complement strand
CCGTCTTTGGCGACCGTGAGGTCATTGGCGCCTTTGGAGGTTTTGGGATCCCTTTCAAAGTCACTGGCGATGACGGACACCTTCTTGTCCGGGGTTACTTTGAGGATCTGCCTTTAATTATTTGTTGAAGCGTTATTTTTCTTTCAACTAACAAAAAATATAATCGTACAAATAAACAAACCTATTTTCATAAAAATTGTTTTAAATATGACATACTAATTTATGTATAAGCTGCTCTCTTTACAAATATTTGAAAGTACAATCTTTCTAACATTTTGTAATATTTTACATAAAATAACTTTTATATAACTTTTCTTTTTACGAGCGGTAACTTTTGTAATGGATACTGCGTTTAATTTTGTAATTGCCATTTGCTAACCTACAATGCTCATTTTTATTTGCCATTGTTAAAAAGTATTTAGGTATCTATTCACAAAATTACTGCCATGAAATTATTTCAGTTTTCTTTTTTACTACTTTCTATTTGCATGGCATCAAAAGCTAGTTATGCTCAGGCTATACCCAAAAAAAGTTTGGCAATTGTAAAAACCACTACAATTATAAAAATTGATGGCAATTTAAATGAAACAGCATGGCAAACCGCAGCCGTTGCAGAAAGTTTTACTGAATTTCAACCAACCCCATTTTTACCAGAAACAAAAGGAAATGAAACCAAAATAAAATTGCTGTATAGTAATGCAGGCTTATATATGGGTGGTTATTTATATGAAAACAATGTAGATAGTATTGCAGCAGAACTAACAGGTAGAGATGGCTTTGGTAACAATGATTTTATTGCGTTGGTATTAGATACTTACCAAGATAAACTTAATGGATTTGAATATTTCGTAACCCCACTAAATGAGCAATGGGATGCCAAAGTTGCTCCAAACAATAATGGCAATAACGAAGATTTTGCCTACAATTCTGTTTGGCAAAGTGCCACCAAAATTCAGAAAGATGGATGGAGTTTTGAGATGTTTATACCATACTCAGCTATACGGTTTGGTAATAAAAAAATACAAGATTGGGGTTTTAATATTTTGAGAAGTAGAGCAAAAAAAGGTTTAAAAAGTACATGGCAACCTATAGACCCAAATGTGAACGGTTTTTTAACCCAAGAAGGTAATTTAACTGGTTTTGAAAACATTAAGCCGCCATTGCGTTTACAATTATCTCCTTACTTTTCTACCTATTACAATCATGATGACAATGCTGCTGTAGGCGAAAAAAAATCATCTACAAATATTAATGGAGGTATGGATGTAAAGTATGGTATAAACCAAGCATTTACATTAGATATGACTTTGATACCCGATTTTGGGCAAGTACAAACTGATAATTTAATTTTAAACCTAAGCCCGTTTGAACAAAAATTTGATGAGAACAGAGCTTTTTTTACAGAAGGTACAGAGCTATTTGGAAAAGGCAATTTATTTTATAGCCGCCGCATTGGTGGGCAACCTATACATTTTTATGATGCTTACAGCCAAACTACCAGCACTGAAAATGTAGTAGAAAACCCAGCAAAAAGTAAATTGGTAAACGCAACTAAAATTAGTGGCCGTACACAAAAAGGATTGGGTGTAGGTTTTTTAAATGCCATTACAAAACCACAATATGCCGTTATAGAAAATAACGATAAAACTACCCGTAAGTTTGAAACAGACCCATTAACCAACTACAATGTATTTGTACTAAACCAATCATTAAAAAATAATAGCAGTGTAAGTTTTGTAAATACAAGTGTAATACGAAGTGGTAAAGATTATGATGCCGATGTTGCAGCGGCATTATTTGATTTTAACAATAAAAAAAATACTTGGAATGTTGGTGGGCAGGTTAGTGTAAGCAACATTTTTCAGGCAGATGTAAAAACAATAGCTGGATATGCACATAGCCTGTATTTTGGTAAAACAAGTGGTAAATTTAATTTTACACTCTATCAAGATTTGACTGATAATAAGTTTAATAAAAACGATTTATCCTATCAAACAAATAATAACAGTTTAGACCATGGCGGTTATTTTAGCTATAATATTAACAAAGCAAAAAACTGGTATAATCGTATAAATTTTAATACAAATTTTAATTATTCCAGGCTTGTAACAGGTATTGATGTGCTAAAACGAAAAGAGTTAATGTACCAAGGAGCAAGAATAAATTTTAACTTTAATGCACAAACAAAAAAGTTATGGCAGTTGGGTATGAACGTATTTAACCGCTTTAACAATAACGATTTTTACGAAGCCCGAAATTATGGGAGGGTTTTTAAAAACAAAAATAGAACAGGAGCTTACATGTACTTTAATAGCAACGATGCAAAAAAATATTCGTGGAGTAGCAGTGTAGGGTACAATAAGGGGGGCATATTTAAAAGAGAATCTCTAAGCTATAACCTTGGTGGAAAAATAAGGTTTAACAGCAAATTTTCGATTGAACAAAATGTAGAAGTTGAAAAAAATAAAAATGATGCCGGCTGGGCTTATGGAACTTATACCGGCAATGCAGTAAATGACACAATAATTTTTAGCAGACGAACTGTACATACTGTTGAAAACTTATTAGGACTAAAATATAATTTTAATAATAAAATGGGGCTTACTTTAAGAGCTAGGCACTCTTTTGCAAAGGTAAACCCACAACAGTTTTATTTGCTCAATATAAATGGTGATGCTGAAACAACTAATTACACAAGAAATGCAAATCAAAACTTTAATTTCCTATCTGTAGATATGTTGTATAATTGGCAGTTTACACAGGGTAGTTTTATAAGCCTTGCCTGGAAGGATGTTGGGCAAAATTTTAGCAGAAGTTTTGAGAAAAATTATTCTAGAAATTTAAGTAAAGTGATAGGTGGTAACCAATTTACAAGTTTTAGTTTAAGAGTTATATACTTTTTAGATTATGCAACATTTAGATCAAAAATGAAGAACAAAGCATAAATGTTATTTTAGGAGTTTTCACTTTACAAACTAGTATTACTAATATTGGGTTTGTATGTATATAATCTGATTTGCATTATGCTGTAATCCAAAACGATAAATATCATTTCGTTTTTAGCAAATTTGAAACAGCCTAAATGGCTTAATTTTGCAATAATATTTACAGCAATGGTAAAGTTAAAAATAGGATTAGTAACATTAATAATTTTGGGTTGTACGCAGCTACAAGCACAATGCTCTATGTGTACTAAAACTGCTCAGCAGCTCGGCGAAAAACCTGCTCAGGGTTTAAATGCTGGTATATTGTACTTAATGCTTACCCCGTTTTTAATTATGATTTATGTTGGTTGGCGTTGGTGGAAAAATGAAAAAATTCGTACTGCAAATCAATAGAATTTATACTAAGCCCCTCACTACATCTGCAACAATCATAGGTTTACCTAATGTGTAATAATGCAAAGCTGGTACACCTGCTTTTATTAATTCTTTAGATTGTTGTAAAAGCCACTCAGCACCAACTTTTTCTACATCAGCATCTGTTTTGCATTTAATTATTTCTGCAGATAATGTGGTAGGTAAATCAATATGAAAAATTTTAGGTAAAACGGTGAGTTGCTTTTTATTGTATATCGGTTTAATGCCTGGTATAATTGGCACAGTAATTCCTATACTCCTACAAGCATCTACAAATGCAAAATATTTTTCATTGTCAAAAAACATTTGGGTTACTATATAATCTGCACCAGCATCTACCTTTTGTTTTAAAAATTGCAAATCGGTATCCATGTTTGGAGCTTCAAAATGTTTTTCAGGATAGCCAGCAACACCAACACAAAATTTTGTACTGGTAGTATTTTTTAAATCTTCTTCAATATATAAACCTGAATTTAGGTTTTGTACTTGCTTTAATAAATCAATTGCATATTGGTGCCCTCCCGGCTCTGGTTCAAAATTAGCTTCGTTTTTAGCAGCATCCCCTCGTAATACTAACACATTATCTATACCCAAATAATGTAAATTTATTAGTGCATCTTCGGTTTCATTAATACCAAAGCCTCCGCAAATTAAATGTGGTACAGTATCTACATTGTACTTATTCATTATTGCTGCACAAATAGATTCAGTACCTGGGCGTTTGCGTACCACTACTTTTTTAAAATTTCCATCAGCTGTTTTTTTAAATAAGTGTTCACTTCTATGATAGGTAACATTTATAAACGCTGGCTTAAACTCCATTAAAGGATCTAAATGATTATATAATGATTGTATGCCTTTGCCTTTTAAAGGTGGTAAAATTTCAAAAGAAATAACTACATCTTTTGATTGTTTTAAGTGTTCAGTAACTTTCATATTGCAGCGTCTAGTCTTTGTATTAAACTGATTTTTTACAAAATTACGTAACAATGGGTATATTATTTTAAATGGTTTAATGTGTAAACATTGCTATTTTGGATAGGCAATACCTTTGCATTTTTATAATATGCTTTATTACAATTACTACAAAACCTTTAACTACACATTATCAGTACCTATAGTTTTAGTAATTATCTTTACCGTATAAAAAAAATCTATTGAGCTTAGTAATACAAACCAATAATTTAGTAAAAATTTATGGCAGCCGTACTGTTGTAAACAATGTTTCATTTAATGTAAAACAAGGAGAAATTGTTGGCTTACTTGGCCCTAATGGAGCAGGTAAAACAACATCATTTTACCAGGTTGTTGGTTTGGTAAAACCAGATGAAGGAGAAGTGTACCTTGGCGATGTAAACATTACAAAAATGCCAATGTACAAAAGAGCACAAATGGGTATTGGATATTTACCACAAGAGGCAAGTGTGTTTAGAAAATTAAGTGTGGAAGATAATATTACTGCCGTGCTAGAAATGACTACACTTAAAAAAGTACAACAAAAAGAAAAATTAGAATTGTTGTTAAATGAATTTAGGTTGCAACACGTACGTAAAAACAATGGAGATACATTGAGTGGTGGCGAACGTAGGCGTACAGAAATTGCTAGAGCTTTGGCAGTAGACCCAAAATTTATTTTATTAGATGAGCCCTTTGCAGGTGTAGATCCTATAGCTGTGGAAGATATTCAAGAAATTATAGCAAGGCTAAAATTTAAAAATATAGGTATTCTTATTACTGATCATAATGTAAACGAAACCTTATCTATTTGCGACAGGGCATATTTACTTATTGATGGTAGTATTTTTAAACATGGCACTGCTGATGAGTTAGCAAACGATGAGCAAGTACGCCGCCTGTACTTAGGTAAAAACTTTGAGTTAAAACGTAAAGATTATTTGCATGAACAGGCAGCAATGTAAAAGAAGATGTTTTAAATAATTTTATTTTTAAATTTTTTAATTTAATAGCAAAACAAAATACATGAAAATAGCAGTTGTTGGAGCAACAGGCCTAGTAGGTACAAAAATGTTGCAGGTGTTATCAGAACGTAATTTTAAATTTGATGAATTGATTGTAGTAGCATCACCAAAATCAGTTGGAATGCAAATTACCTTTAAGGAAAAAAACTACAGCATTGTGAGTATGGAAAATGCTATAGCTGCAAAGCCCAATATTGCTATTTTTTCAGCAGGAGGAGATACATCTTTACTATGGGCACCAAAGTTTGCTGCTGTAGGCACTACCGTTATAGATAACTCAAGTGCTTGGCGTATGGATGAAACAAAAAAATTAATTGTGCCAGAAGTTAATGGCCACACACTTACTAATACTGATAAAATTATTGCAAACCCTAATTGCTCTACCATACAAATGGTATTAGTATTACAACCTTTACATAAAAAATACGGCATAAAAAGAGTAGTAGTAAGCACCTACCAAAGCGTTACAGGCACTGGCGTAAAAGCAGTTACACAGCTTATGAATGAACGCAATGGTGTTGTTGGCGATATGGCTTACAAATATCAAATTGATATGAATGCCATACCCCATATAGATTCGTTTATGCCAAACGGATACACCAAAGAAGAGATGAAAATGGTGAACGAAACAAAAAAAATAATGGGTACTGATGCTATAAAAGTAACTGCTACTTGTGTACGTATACCAACCGTAGGTGGGCACAGCGAAAGTGTAAATATTGAGTTTGAAAATGAATTTGATTTAAAAGATGTGCATACAATATTGCAGAATGCACCCGGCATAGTTTTACAAAATGACGATGATAATTTTTTATACCCCATGCCTTTAACTGCACATGATAAAGATGATACATTTGTAGGTAGATTGCGAAGAGATGAAACACAGGCAAACACCCTTAACTGCTGGATTGTAAGCGATAATTTAAGAAAAGGTGCTGCCACAAATGCTGTACAAATTGCTGAGCAGTTGGTGGCTACGGGGCTGGTGTAAATAAGGAAAGGTTTGAAAGGTTGAAGGGTTGAATAGTTTAAAAATACAAAGCCTGCTTTTACACATTGTTTAGTTGTTTATAAAACGTAGCCTCATCAAGCTCAATAATAGTACCTGGTGCTTGATGATTTAAGTATATACCACTAATATTAAGCCGTATAAGCCTTAGGCAACGATGCCTTACAGCTATTACCATTTTACGTACCTGCCTAAACTTACCTTCCGTTAATGTTATTAGTAGCCAAGTATGTGGGTAGGTTTCTCTTTTATCTTCGGCATATTTATATAGTGTGGTGGGCTCTTTTACAATTTCTACATGGTCAGGTTTTGCTAAGTAAGTTTCTGTATCATTTATGGGTATGGTTACACCTTCTTTTAAAGTTGCCAAGGCTTCTGGCGTCATTACATGCTGTACCATCACCAAGTATGATCGTTTATGTGGCTGCTTGGCTAAAAATAATTTACGGGTTACTGTTTTATCTGTAGTTAAAATTAGTAGCCCTTCTGATGGGCTATCCAACCTACCTATAGCATGTGTTCCTTCCGGGAAATTAAAATTTATTTCTCCTAATAAAGGCACTTTGTGGTTACTCACAAATTGCGATACCATATTGTATGGTTTATTTAAAATAAAGTATCGGTTCAAAGTATTAATTGGTATGTAATTTTAATAACTAAACACAGGTTTTGAAAAACAATTTCTAAACATTTATATTTTTTAATTCATTCTGTAAAAAATGATGATTAAAGTATTTTACAAATCTATGCACTAAAAAAATTTTTAAAGTTTGTTTTAATTCTTATTTGATCAATGATAATTATTAAATATAAAGTTTTGATTATATTAGTGGTAAAATTATTTTATTATGGCAACAAAAAAAGCGGCTGCACCTGATGCAAAAAAAGCAGTAGTTAAAAAAGCTGCACCTAAAAAGGCTGTTGTAAAAAAAGCTGTTGCAGCTAAACCAGTTGTAAAAAAAGCAGCTTTAAAAAAGGGGATAGTTAAGCCAGTTATTCCAAGTTCTTAATGTACCTATTAGTGGGCTAGTCTGCTTTGGTAGTATCGTCTGCTAGGGCAGATTTTTTTTGTATCAAATCTTTATTTTCTACTTCTTCATTCTCTTCATTTGCATTATAATTTTGTGGTATAAGCAAAAGTTCTTCTGTATGTTCATCTTCCATTTCAAGTAATTCTATTTGCTCTAAGTTTAAATTTTTTGAATCTTTTTGCTTTGTTAATTTATCTAACACTACATGTTCTAATTTATGGTGTAATGGCACTAAGCCTGCACCAATAATTACTAAAATTAAAAGCTCCAACACTTTATTGTGATGCGTTATTTCTCCAATTACAGGATGAAGTAGTAATACCAAAAATTCAAAAAACAACAGCAGCGATACTACACACATAAATTTAATAATACTTTTATTAACTTTTATTCTGCTTATTGCAAATGTGAGCATAAAAAATGTTGGAATAAATATACAAATTGCAAGTAGTTGTAATTGTTGTAATCTAGTTTGTTTATCTAATATCTTTTGCTCTGCAATCTCAGCTTGACGCAATTGCTCATTGCTACTAATTATCATTGTTTCTTTAGTTTTTGCTTGGCCTTTAATAGAATCTTGCAGGGCTACTCCCAATTCTAAATATTGAAAAGCTTCATCAAACTTTTTATTTTTTTTATAATATAGGCTTAAAAAATTAGCAGCGTCTAATTCTCTACTTAAAAATCCATCTTTTTTAGCCGTATTATACGCCAGCAAGCCATAAAATAACGCAGAGTCTGGCTTGCTATTTTTTTGAAATATTTTACTTAATCCCAAAGCTGTTTCACATAGCATATCGTTATTGGTGCCGTCATTTAAAAATGGAATAGCCATTTTATAATTTAATAATGCTGTACTATCATTTCCTAATTCTGCTTGTACATTGGCTATACCAAGCCTGCTAGCACCTTGTATAAAACCATCATTATTATTAATGCCAGCTTGCAAAGCTTTAGTAAAATATTTATTGGCTGAATCTGCTTTTTTCATTCTATAAAAAGTTTCGCCAAGGTTAATCAAAATCCTGTTTTGCAATTCATTTTTTACCGCTATGTCAGCTAGTTGAACTGTAGAATCTGCCCTGTGTAAATAACTTAATGCATTAGGATATTCAGCAAGTAGTATATACATTAACCCAATATTATTTAAAGCACTTGCATAATTTCGTAGGCTATTTCTTTTTTCTTCTATTTGCAATTTTAGCATGTAGTTATTAAGTGCTGCCGGGTAATTACCAATTAAATATTGCCCTGTTGCCATTACCGCTAACGATCTGCTTTCACCTTCAATATAATTTAAATGTTTAGCTAGCAACAATGCATGTTGTGCTAATTGTAAAGTAGTATCTGGTTTAAAAAATTGGTATTGCTCAGCTAATTTCCATAAGCTAATTACTCTATTTGTATCTTGCTTTTGAGTTTGCAAAACTTTTTGTAGGCTATCAATTTTAATAGTTTGTGCTACAGAAATTGTAGAAAATAATAGTAAAAATATTATGCAGTATTTAAACATCTCAATTAGTTTTTACAATTAGTTTATGGGTGATTATTTAAAAAAGATTATTTTTAAATCACAAATTACTTAGGTATTATATTTTCTTGTCTGTTAATAATTGTAATTCTTATTGTACAATTATCAAATTTGCAAAGCATATTGTTTTATAGAATTTTGGATGCTACTTATACAAAAATAAACTCTTCATAAATGTAAAACAATATGGCAAACAAAGATCATATTCCTTTTTCTGTATTGCTCAAAAAATTTACTACATCTATACAAAAAAAGAGAGCAGCAAACTCCATTAACCTTGTATTAATTATTATGGCCAATACCCATGATCATACTCTTTCAGCTTGCTGTATAAAAGATGTGAAAGCCATAAAAAATGCTTTTAAAATTGTTTGCAAAAATGCTAAAATCGGATACTGTGATATTGAAATTTCTGGATCAAACTATACCAGACACAATTTATGGACAGCCATGGAAGTTGTAAATTACAACACTGGTCAAATAAATGTATTTTACTACACTGGGCATGGCTATAGTTATGCAAACGATAAAAATTTTAAATATCCTCAACTTGATTTTAGACCTTATAGCAATGAGCCACATTATAATAGTATAGAATTTATTGAAAAAAATACTGATAACCTGGAAAGTATTTTATTACTGTTACGATTAGGTGGAGGCCGTGTAAATATTGCTATTGCTGATTGTTGCAACACTACCATATCTCACAAAAGATCTAAAAAAAGCAAAGTAGATGTAGGTATGACAAAAAGTGTATTGCCAGGCAAATTAACTACCCTAAACGAAGAAATTTATGAAGATGAAAACAATGATATAAGAATATTAATATCCTCCTCCCAACAAGGGGTAAGTGCAGTAAGTGATGCTAGTATTGGCAGTTTATTCACACATTACTTTACAAAAATTTTGGTAGATATTGTGGCTGCTGAAAAAAAACATGATGAGTATTTACCTTGGGGTAAAGTATTACAAATAGCAAGTCGCCATGCATTTAAAAATAGCCAGCAATATGAAGCTGATGGTGGCAAACCCGGCCACCAAAAAGCAGTTTTTGAGGTTTTTGTGTATAGTGAATAATAAATATTTTCAAATTTATTTGATTATTACTTACTCAAGTGCATGCTCCTCTCTTTATATAACTGCCTAAAATATGGGTCTCTCAAATCTTTAATAAATCGTATGGCTTCGCCAGTACTCTTCATTTCGGGGCCTAACTCTTTATTTACACCTGGGAATTTGTTAAAGCTAAATACGGGTTCTTTTATGGCAAAGCCTTGTAGGTTTTTGGTAAACGTAAAATCTTTTAGCTTGGCTACACCTAACATTACTTTTGTGGCAATGTTTAAGTAAGGTATGCCATAAGCTTTTGCAATAAATGGTGTAGTTCGGCTTGCCCTAGGGTTGGCTTCTATTACAAACACATTACCATTTTTTATGGCAAATTGTATGTTTATTAATCCTTTAATATTTAATGCACGGGCTATTTTTTCAGCATACTCTTCCATAGCATGTACTACCAATGGGGTAAGGTTAAATTGTGGTAGCACGGCATTACTATCACCACTATGTATACCTGCAGGTTCTATATGTTCCATCAACCCCATAATATGAAAATCTTCCCCATCAAATATGGCATCAATTTCAGCTTCTTGGCATCTATCTAAAAAATGATCTATCAATATTTTATTGCCAGGCAAATGTTTTAACAAGCTTAAAACGCCTTTTTCTAACTCATCGTCGTTTAGTACAATCCTCATACGCTGCCCACCTAATACATAGCTTGGGCGTATAAGCACAGGGTAACCTACGGTGTTGGCTACTTCAATGGCATCATCAGTATTATATGCTGTACCATAATGTGGGTATGGTATATCTAACTCTTTTAAAATATCGCTAAAGCGACCACGGTCTTCTGCCACATCCATACTATCAAACGAAGTTCCTATAATTTTTATGCCTTTTTCAGTAAGTTTTTTAGCTAGTTTAAGAGCCGTTTGTCCACCCAACTGTACAATAACGCCTAATGGTTTTTCAAGTTCAATTATTTCCCAAATATGTTCCCAAAATACGGGCTCAAAATAAAGTTTATCAGCAATATCAAAATCTGTACTTACCGTTTCGGGGTTGCAGTTTACCATTATGGCTTGGTAGCCTGCTTCTTTTATGGCAAGCAGCCCATGTACACAACAATAATCAAATTCAATACCTTGCCCAATACGGTTAGGGCCGCTGCCGAGGACGATAACGGACCCAGCTGCCAACCTCTCAGCCCCCCCACCCCCCGAAGGGGGGATTTGGGTTTCTAATAATTTTAGGTATCTTCTTGTTTCAAGGTTAGTGCTATGTTTATTAACTACAGATTCATTCTGAATTAGCTTATTTGAAAGGACTGCATCCTTTATCCCCCCTTTGGGGGGTGGGGGGGCTGTGGTTTGGGCTTGTTCAAACGTACTATAAAAATATGGTGTCTTTGCTTCAAACTCAGCACTGCAAGTATCTACCATTTTAAATACTCTAGTAATGCCTAACGCCTTTCTGCGTTCGTACAAGGAGTCGGCATCTCCATCTTTCATTATTCTAATAATTTGCTCATCAGTAAAACCCATCATTTTTGCCTCTAGCAACATATCTGCTGGCAGGGTATCTATATTGTATTGCATAATTACTTTTTCACAATCTGCAATTTTTTGTATTTGGTATATAAACCATCTATCTATTAAAGTACTTTCGCAAATACGCTTCACACTTACACCTGCCATTAGGGCATCTTTTATTCTAAAAATCCTATCCCATTTAGGCGTTTTTATATATTCAATAAGTTCTTCAGCATGCATTACACTTTTACCATAATAGCCTAGCCCTACAGCCTCATTTTCTAAACTTACACAAGCTTTTTGTACGGCTTCAGCAAAACTTCTGCCTATGGCCATAACCTCACCTACGCTTTTCATTTGAAACCCAAGGGTATCATTTGCTCCTTTAAATTTATCAAAATTCCAACGTGGTATTTTTACAATTACATAATCTAAAGCAGGCTCAAAATAGGCTGATGTAGATTGCGTTATTTGGTTTTTAAGTTCATCTAAATTGTACCCTATGGCTAATTTAGCTGCAATTTTTGCAATAGGATAACCGGTTGCTTTACTTGCCAAAGCTGAACTGCGGCTAACTCTAGGGTTTATTTCCACTACAATTAACTCCTCGGTATGTGGGTTTAATGCAAACTGTACATTACAACCGCCAGCAAAGTTGCCTAAAGCCCTCATCATTGCTGTTGCAGTATTTCTCATTAATTGATAAGCTGTATCGCTCAACGTCATAGCAGGTGCTACCGTTATACTATCACCAGTGTGCACACCCATAGGGTCAAAATTTTCTACAGCACAAATTATTACTACATTATCGTTATTATCTCTTAACAGTTCCAGCTCAAATTCCTTCCAGCCTAGCACTGCTTTTTCTACCAACACCTCATGTATAGGCGATGCTGTTAACCCGTTATTTAATGCCTCATCTAAATCTTCTTTTTTAAAAACGATACTACCACCGCTGCCACCTAGTGTAAAAGATGGACGAATTACCAAAGGAAATCCTATTTCTTGTGCAAATTCTTTTCCTTCTAAAAATGAATTAGCAGTACGGGCAGGGCAAACTGGAATGTTCATTTCTATCATCCACTGCCTAAATTTTTCTCTGTCTTCTGCTTTATCAATAGCCTTAATATCTACCCCAATAAGTTGTACATTATATTTTTGCCAAACACCCATTTCATCGGCTTCTTTGCACAAGTTTAGGGCAGTTTGCCCACCCATTGTTGGCAACACAGCATCAATATCATTTTCTTCTAATATTTGCTCAATACTTTCTACGGTTAGTGGTAATAAATATACCCTATCGGCCATCATTGGGTCCGTCATAATGGTAGCTGGGTTACTGTTTATCAGTATTACTTTCACACCTTCTTCCCTTAAACTACGAGCTGCTTGGGTACCACTATAATCAAACTCACAGGCTTGGCCTATAACAATAGGGCCGCTGCCAATAATTAAAACTGATTGTATGGCGTTATTTTTAGGCATATTATGGGGGTTTTGCCTTTTAAGTGGCGTGCAAAAATAAAGGGATTGAAGGGTAAATACAAACCAAATTGTGATTGTTATTTTGCTTAGTAAAATTATTTGCAAAAAAATTAGGAATTGTATAAATGCTTATTTATTGATGATGGACATATTATGAATTGTTTTTTCTTACTAACTATTCATTATATCTATTCTTAAATATGCCATCCTTTCAAATTGCTCTTGTAAATTACAGTTGCAAACGGCTCTTTTTTACTTTCAATTAACTTCTTTAAACTACTCTTTGCTAACAGTACACTGCAAATTGCTAACTGCTCCCGTAGTGATAGGGACAAACTGCCAACTACCCCTTTACAATATCAAACTTTTTCAAATATTTGTTAATAAAATATTTTATTAAATATTGTAGTTACTATGCCCGATTTTTGTAAAAAGAAATTACGCTTGATAAAAAATTTTGGCTCCTATACTTGTAGTTTTTTATGTTGTTTTATTGTTCATATAAGCAGTATAAAGGCACAGGTTTTTACTAAAAAAAATTACCCACAACAATATTTTAGTTGGCCAGTAGGGGCAGCTGTTGGTATTGTAGCCAACTTTGGTGAGCTTAGGCCAAACCATTACCACATGGGGCTTGATTGTAGAACTGATCATAAAGAAAATGTACCCGTTTATGCAGCAGCTAGTGGATATATTGCAAAAGTAAAAATTGAGCCTTATGGCTTTGGTAGGTGCATTTATATAAACCACCCCAATGGGCTTACAACCGTTTATGCACATTTAAACGCTTTTGAGCCAGCATTAGAAAAATATATAACCCAACAACAATACAACCTACAACAATGGAAAATTTTTGTGGACCTACCCATAAATTTATTTAAAGTACAAAAAGGCGATTATATTGCTGCAAGTGGTAACACTGGTGGCTCACAGGGGCCACATGTGCATTTTGAAATTAGGGATACCAAAACCGACAAGTGTTTAAACCCCACATTATTTGGTTTTAATATACCTGATAATGTAGCGCCTGATTTGTATAAATTGGCATTCTATGATAGAACCATAAGCACCTACAACCAAAGCCCAAAAGTAGTTGGTTTAAAAAAAGTTAATGGTTTTTACACAGTACCTTTGGGTAAAATAATTGCTAGTAGCAATAAAGTAAGTTTTGCAATACTAGCGTATGATAGATTTACTGGAAGTGGTAACCAAAATGGAATTTATGCCGCCGCTGTTTATGATAATGATATGCTTGTAAGCAAATTTGAATTAGACAGTATTAGCTATGCCGAAACAAGAAACTTTAATGGCCATACTGATTTTAAGTATAGGGCAACTGGAGGATCTTATTTACAATATACAGCACCGCTACCAGGTTTTAACCACCCCATATATTTTACAAATAATAAACAAGGTGTTATTTTTTTAACTGATGGGCAACCTCACAATATAAAAATAATTGTAGCTGATGCCAATGGTAATATAAGCAATTTACAATTTCAGTTATTAGCCCCAACAACCCCAACCTCACGTGCACCAATTGTAGCTGCCCAAACTTTTGTACCAAATTATATTAATATTTTTGAAAACAATGCTGTAAAATTTTATTTGCCAGAAAATGCTTTGTATGATACGGTTCATTTTGTGTACAACCAATTACCATCTGCCGAAGGCAAAACTATTTACCAACTGCACAATGCTACTGTGCCTGTACATACATACTACCCCGTAAGTATACAAGAAAACTTTGCCCTTGCTGATACTGCTAAAATTGTAATGGAAAGGTTTTATGGCAGTAAAAAAGATTTTGCAAAAACAACCTATAATAATGGATGGTACACGGCAAGCTTTAGAGAATTTGGTAATTTTTTATTGATGGTAGATGATATACCGCCAACTATTGTACCCATAGGTTTTAGAAATGGAATGCATGTGGCTGGGCTAAAAAGAATTTTATTTCAAGTAAAAGATAATACAGAAGAAATTAAAAGTTTTACTGCTTTGTTGGATGGTAAGTGGTTAAGATTTAGCAACGATAAAGGCATTAATTTTATGTACGCTTTTGATGACTACTGCTCACCGGGACAACATGAATTAGTTGTTACCGCTACTGACCAAGTGGGCAATAGCACAACAAAAACTTATAGCTTTACAAAATAACTAAAACAATGAAAACAAATACCAACACAGCACCATTTGGCAATTTGAAGGTGGGCAGCAAAGCTCCTGCATTTAAGGGTATAGATCAAAATGGTAATGAAATTTCTTTAAATGAATATGCAGGTAAAAATGTAGTATTATATTTTTACCCTAAAGATGATACTCCGGGATGCACAGCACAAGCTTGCAATTTGAGAGATAATTATATCAACTTGTTGCAAGATGGTTTCGAAATAATTGGCATTAGCCCAGACCCTGCAAAAAAGCATAAAAAATTTGAAGAAAAATATGAACTTCCCTTTGCCTTAATTGCTGATGAAGATCATAGCATTGCAGAAAAATACGGTGTTTGGGGTACAAAAAATTTTATGGGCAAAACCTATGATGGCATACACCGAACTACCTTTTTAATTACTGATGCAGGTAAAATAAAAAACATAATTACAAAGCCTGATACTAAAAACCATACTGACGAAATTTTAATAGCATGGCATGAATAAATTGCCATACTACATTAAAGAAAATTCTTGGTTGGCGAAATTGGCTTCAAAAAAAATGAAAACCGATAATATTGCTATGGTTTTGGGAAGTACCATTCATTTACATGGTGTAACTGCTCAAAATTTTACAAATGATACTCGTTGGCTACAACATGAGCTTTGCCATGTACAACAATTTAACACACATGGATATGTTGTTTTTTTATGCATGTATTTATGGGAAAGTTTTAAAGTTGGATATTACAATAATAAATATGAAATAGAAGCTAGGGCAGCTGAAAAATTAACCTAATAAATTTATAAAATAAACTTGTTATAAATTTTTTCTCAAAAAATAAGAGGCTGTTTCAAATAAATGAAACAGCCTCTTACTACACATAAACAACTAAATACCGAGTTAGTAATTGCTCACTATCATCTTAATTGGGTTGTTTAAAACTTTTCCATTTTCATCTATTAAGCTTACCATATAATTTCCTGCAGCTAAGTTTGATGTATTGATCGGTTTTACATTAATACCTGCATTTACAACTGTTTGTATAGTTTGTAATCTCTTTCCTGCTGCATCTGTAATTACTAACATTGCTTTTCCTCTATATGTATTTTTAAAACTTACAGACGTATTAGATTTTACCGGATTAGGGTAAATACTCATCGAATTTTGCTCACCTTTACCATCTACTTTTAGTATTGCAACAATGCTGTACGTAAAGTTTCCGTCTAAATCAAACATCTTTAACCTGTAGTAATTTGCACCTACAATTAAACCATCATGAGGCAAACTATAATTTGTGTTTGATGTAGTATTTCCATTAGCTTGTACAGTTCCTATTTTATTCCAGCTTAATCCATCTTTACTATATTCTACTTCATAATAAGCTGCGTTTTGCTCATAACTAGTTACCCAATTTACTTTAGCCTCTTTATCAGTAATTTTTACTGCGTTAAATGAAAACAGTTTAGTTGGTAGAGCTGCGGTTACTGTTAAATTAGTTGCATAGGTTGAGTTTCCTGTAAGCTGATCGCCTGGGGGTTGATTTAATTCTTCACTAAACCAATTTATAGAAGTACCTGCAACTCCTTGTACAAAACCAAAAACTTCTACTGATATGTCATAAAAACCTCCTACTGATTGGCCACTCAATGGCTCTGTACTTTCTCCTAATAAGGTATAGGTTGCAGGGTCATAAGTCCAACTAAAGGTATTTACTATTACTCCAAAACCAGCATTCCCTACTCTTACTTTTACGGCATTGGCATCCACTGGATGGTATTTATTAGCAAAGCTAATGCTAATGCTATTATCGCCTGTAGAAGTACCACAATTTGTTTGTACGCCAATTTTAAATTTTGTTCTATAAAATGCTGATGTATTAACAGCTATGGAGTTTCTAGCATTAGCTATAGTTACCTTAGCAGTATCTTCACTTGAAAATACTGGTGTTCCAAACTGAGGGTCACAATCTCCACAACTTGAAATGGCTGGCCCACATACAGGGCTATCATTAGGCCCTGTTTGTTGTGCATTAGCTGTTACTAAAGCCAAATTTGTACAAGCTAATAATAAAAAAAATTTTATTGCTTTCATGGTGTTTTTTTTAGAAGTTAGTCTTACCAAATATATATGAATATCATAACATTTGGTAAGACTTTGTTCAGATTGATTAATTTATTATAAAACCTTTTACTGTTGCGTTATTGTTGTTGTTTGAGTCTCCGTTATTACTATTAGAACCTCCAGTTTTATTTAATATGGTCACTGTTACTGAGGCCGCTGAGCCACCAGATGCTACAGCCCTGACAGAATACCCAAAAGATTGTGTTGGTGGTATTTGTACCCCAGCTTTAGATCGTATTAAATATGATTCACCTGGTATATCTTCAATAATATCCCAACTGCTATTGGTAACAGCTAACCCTGCAGATGTAGTTGCGGTAGGGTTTAATATTAACTCTAAACCTGAACCTGATGTTAATACAAATTCAATTATACCTGTATTTGGATTGGTATTTA
>JANMAV010000079.1:0-2179 GCA_031360055.1 Ferruginibacter sp. | reverse complement strand
AATTTGCATTTTTAAACCATAACCAACCTGATTGTGTATTTATGGCCAAAGGCTCACCAATTGCAATAATGCATAAAAAGAATTTATAAATTTTTTAATGCACTCACCATAGCTTTTATTTCATTTTCATCCGCCATAATTTGTTGCATATTTTCGTTCATCTTGCTGTTAAATTCTGTCATCTTACTATCTACCAATTTTCTTGCTGAGCTATGAAACTCAACTGCACCTGTTTGCTGTGCAAGTTCAACAATATTGTTAGCTTTTACACCACTGCCAGGCATTATTATAATGTTGCTACAAGCTAGAGAAACTAATTTTTTTAAATTGTAAATTCCCTCTAATGCAGTAGGGTATTGGCCTGAAGTTAATATTCTTGTACAACCAATATCAATAATATCAGTTAAGGCTTGTTCTACATTTGTAATCCTATCAAAAGCTCTGTGAAAAGTAACTTCCATTGGGTATGCTATTTTTACAAGCGTAGCAACTCTTAATTTATCTACAGTAGCATCTCTGCAAAGCAAACCAATTACAATACCATTACAACCTAAATTTTTACACATGGCCACATCTGCTTTCATAATATCAAATTCATCTTTGCTATATAAAAAATCCCCACCTCTTGGTCTAATAATAGGAAATAAATCTATTGATAATTTTTTTCTTGCTGCTTGTATAAATCCATAACTTGGCGTTGTACCCCCTTCAGTATGGCTATCGCAAAGCTCTATTCTGCTCACTCCACACCTTTCTGCTATGAGGCAACTTTCAATATTAAATGCAATTGTTTCTAATAAATATTTCATTAATTATATTGAGTATATTAAAATTATGGTAGTTTTTGTAAGTTCATTTACCAAAAGGGTTTGAAGTTATAAATAGTAGAATGAGTAAATATTAAGACAATGCAACATGTAGTATCTACTATGAATCGGTTGCATTTTAAAATATAATTTTTAATTAAAAAAGTTGAGTTAAAACACTAATTCTCAATTCCAAACAAACCAATTAACTTAACAGATACTTTGCTTGTACAATTCTGTTTTCAGTGGCAGTTTTTAAACTATAAACAAACCCTTTCTGTATAGCATAAGCACCATGTTCTCCTTTTTTATTCATAGCCAAAAAACCTACTTGTAAAGTTTTTGCTTTTGCCCTATCTCTTTGTACAATTCTTTCAACTGCTTTACGGCAAGCTATTTCGGGGCTGTAGCCTTGCCTCAAAAATTCTACCACCAAGTGTGTACCACATATCCGAATCACCTCCTCTCCAGTACCACTACTTGTAGCACAGCCATACTCATTATCTACAAATAATCCTGCACCAATAATTGGGCTATCGCCAACTCTGCCATGTACTTTAAATGCCATGCCACTAGTAGTTACAGCACCGCTCATATTTCCTGTAGCATCCATTGCTAGCAAACCCATTGTATCATGGTTTGGTGTGCCATCATCAAAAAAATTAGGAGCAAATGGACCACTTTGTCCTTTTTTATTTTCAATATTTATTACAGGTTTATATTCACTTTTTTTTATCCATTCCTTATAGGCATTTTCGCCTGATGGAGATAATATGGCAGGCTCCTTGGTAAAACCATTTTCAATGGCAAATTGTTGTGCACCGTTACCAACTAAAAGTACATGCGGTGTTTTTTCCATAACCATTCTTGCAACAGATATTGGATGTTTTATTTGCTCTAAACCAGCTACAGCACCGCAATTAGCGTTTTCATCCATTATGCAAGCATCTAAAGTTACTATGCCATCTCTATCAGGGTAGCCACCTAAACCTACACAACAATCAATTTTATTTTCAATAGATATTGCTCCTGCCTCTACAGCATCTACTGCTTTTCCAGCCTTTTGTAAAATATCCCATGCTGCCGCATTCACTGCCATGCCACTATCCCAAGTAGATATTACAATTGGTTTAATAACCGCTGTAGTGCTGTTTTTAAACGATAATGCCCCTAAACCTAATGTACTTATTTTTAAAAATTCATTCCTTTTCATTTGCTATAACTTATGCATGATGATATTTTTCATTTCTTATAATACTGCAAGCTCTATAAATTTGTTCAACCAACAATAATCGTACAATTTGGTGTGGAAAAACTAAGGACGATAAGCTCCAGATAAAATTAGCCCTTTGCTGAATGGCAGCACTTACTCC
>JANMAV010000075.1:0-13216 GCA_031360055.1 Ferruginibacter sp. | reverse complement strand
GATGTTACTTTTGCTGTTTTTAATATCCAAATAATTCTGTTAAGGAAAGCTTTTTTACTTCTCCTAGTTTCTTTAAATCATCAGCATTTACTTTTTTATCACTGGCTACTATGCAGTAGGTGTACGGTTTATTAGCAATGTTTTTGCTGTGAAATTCTTCAATTTCTGGGTATCCAATTTTATCTACCGCTGTGTAAATTTGTTTACGTATATCAGTTGTTTGTCCTTTTTGCTGTGCAGCTATATAATTAAAAATTATACCATCTTGTGTAATTCTTTCTGTTTCAATATCATTTTTAATACTACTACGAGCAAATTCTATATTACTTTTTACATTAGGTATTGAATTTATAAGTTCATTCATAGCGGCAACTGATTCATTAAATTTATCAGCTTGGCTTCCTACGTATGCTATTGTGTAAAAAGGATCTTCCTTTTTTTCGGGCATTGCGTAAAATGCAAATGTGCTATAGGCTAAGGCTTTACTTTCTCTAATAGTTTGAAAAACCAAAGCACCCATACCACCACCAAAATAATTATTAAACATACCTATTACTGGCTCATTAGCTGCATTGTATGTACTTCCATTACGTATCCAACGAGTTTCTACTTGCACCATATTATAATCTGCAAATAGCACTTCATTTTTGGTTTGTGCTACTGGGCTAAATATTTTTTTAGTAGGAGCAGCTGTAAAACTTTTTGGCAGGCTATGCAACGTAGTTAAAGTGGTGGTAAGGCTAGGCAACGTTGCTGGGCCATAGTACCAAATTTGATGGCTATAATTTTTTAAATTATGTAGCTTTTCAGTAAGTTCAGTTGCTTTTAAATTAGCAATATCATCATTACTTAAAACATAGTTTACTGGGTTACTTGCGCCATACCTTGCATAAGCCGTTAATGCATTTAAAATTACTCCCTTGTTTAGTTTAGCATCAGCTCTTGCTTTTGTAATTCTAGCTTTTAGTGCAGTAAGTGCAACCTCATCTGGCTTGCAGTTTGCCAATATATTTTCAAATAAAGTTACAGCTTTATCAAAATTTTCTTGTAAACCTTCAATACTTACAAAAGTATATTCACTACCAGCACTTACATTAAAGCTACAAGCTATTTTATAAAACTCTTTGGTAATTTGCTCAGCTGATAATTTATCAGTACTTAAAAATTGTAAGTATTGACCTGCTAAACCAAGTTTTATATCATTCCAAGTGCCTACATCAAACCTATATTTTAGTCTAAAAATACTGTTGTCTTTATTTTGCACATAAAGTATTGGAGCAGGGCCTACAGCACCTTTTTGTAGGTCTTTAGCATAATCAATCCACACTGGTTTTACAGCAGTTGCCGGCATTTTGTTTATGGTAGTTACAAATGCTGATTGTTCATTAGCGTTAGTTTCTATAGGAGTTATGGCTGGTTTTTCAACTTTTACAACATTTTTATCTTCGCCTTTGCGTTTGTATATTAAAACGTAATTGTTATTAAAATAGGTGTTTGCAAATTTTACAATATCGGCTTTAGTAAGTTTAGATAATTGATCAGTGTATGCAACCTGATCTTTCCAATTTAATTCATCTGTGAATGCACCCATTAAATCTCCAGCACGACCACCATAAGTTTCTGATGCTAAAATTTTATTTTTCTTTTGGTTGTTTACAATTGATGTTATTAAAGATTCATCAAAATTTCCTTTTTTAAGGTTATCAATTTCCCCTAACATTAGTGTTTTTACTTCTTCTAGCGATTGGCCAGTTGTAGCAACACCACTCATGTACAACACACCATAATCAATTAAGCTGTATGCAAAGGCTGATGCACGAAGTAATTTTTGTTTTTTCACCAAGTTTAAATCCATAAGCCCAGCCTTACCATTGGTAAGTATTTGGCCAATTAAATCAACCAATAAAGCATCTTTACTTTTGTTGCCTGGTAGGCGAAAACCGATGGAAACATTTTCAGCATCTGCCCCTACTACATCAGTTATAATTGGAGATACTATGGCGGTTTCTGGTTCAAAATTATAGGTAGGTACAGGTTTGTTTTTCATGTAAGAAAAAGCAACATCTATTTTCTTAATAATAACATCAGGGTTAAAATCTCCAGCCATTATTATACCCATATTGTTGGGTACGTAATAAGTATCAAAATATTTTTGAATAGCAACTAGGCTTGGGTTTTTTAAATGCTCAATAGTACCAATGGTAGTTTGTTTACCATAATTGTGATTTTTAAATAACTCAGCAAACATTTTTTCATTTACTTTTCTATTATCGTTATCTAAACCAATATTTTTTTCTTCATATACCGCTTCAAGCTCTGTATGAAAAATTCTAAACTGTGGGTTTCTAAAACGTTCAGCTTGTATGGCTAAATATTTATCAATAGCTGCTGCAGGTACATCATCAGTATACACAGTTTGCTCATTGCTTGTAAATGCATTGGTGCCTTGTGCACCTAGGGCACTCATCATTTTATCATATTCGTTAGCAATTGAATATTTGCTGGCTACACCACTTATTGAATCTATTTGATGATATATTGATCTACGAGTTGCAGTATCTGTAGTGTTTGTATATACTTCGTACAATGCTTTAATTTTATCAAGCTCTGGTTTTTCTTTAGCCCAATTTAAAGTTCCAAATTTATCAGTTCCTTTAAAAAGCATATGCTCTAAATAATGTGCCAAGCCTGTATGATCTGCAGGGTCTGTTTTGCTACCTGCTTTTGTAGCCACATAGCACTGAATTCTAGGATCTTTATTGGTTGCACTTAAAATAACTGTTAAGCCATTTTTTAAAGTGTAAAATCTTGCTTTTGCTGGGTCGTTGGTTACATATTTATATGTGTACCCTCCGCTAGTAGCGGTTTTCCACTCAAATGTTTGCTTTTGTGCAAAGGCTAATTGTGTGCTAGCAATGAGTACAACTAGAGCTATTGCTTTTAATTTTTGCATAATTTAATTTATTTGAATGGTAAAAATAGCAATAAATAAACACGGTTTAATACCGTTTATGTAAAGGCATTTTATTTTACTTTTAGCCTTTAGCCTTTGATTATATTTGCAAATTGTAAATCACAATAAAATAAATATGTTAACCAAAGGATTGAAAAATTTTATAAAATTACTCATTGTTTTATTTTTACTAGTAAACATTGTAGTGTTTTGCCATGCTTATAAATTTACTCATTATTATACTGTTGGTGAGGTAAACATTATACCTCAAAGTAAAAAAACTGGTTGGGATAAAACCAAAGAATTGGTATTTGGTTTTAATGCTGTAAAACAACAAAATATTGCACCTGATAGTGCTTTTAAAACAATTTATTTATTTACAAAAGATAGTTTACGGTTAGAAGCTTGGTATAAAACTGTGCCTAATGCAAAAGGAACTGTTGCCCTTTTTCATGGGCATGGGGGTAAAAAAAGTAGCAATTTGGAAGAGGCTGCTGCATTTAATAGTTTTGGTTATAACACGTTGCTAACTGACTTTAGAGCACACGGAAGCAGCCAAGGTAATACATGTACTATTGGGTATTACGAAGCTGAAGATGTATACCTGGCTTATACTTATTTACAGCAAAATGGAGAAAAAAATATTGTACTTTGGGGTATATCATTAGGTGCTGCAACTATTACAAAAGCCATACATGATTATGATATTAAACCTAATAAATTAATATTAGAAATGCCTTTTGCCTCCTTGCCAAATGCAGTAGAAGGTAGGTTGAAAATTATGGGGCTTCCACCACAACCCTTGGGTAGCTTGCTTACTTTTTGGGGAGGAGTACAGCATGGCTTTTGGGCTTTTAATATGCAACCACAATTGTATGTAAAAACAATTAGTTGCCCAATACTGTTGCAAAGAGGTAAAAACGATCCACGGGTTACATACACAGAAACTGAAAATATTTATAACAATATATCCTCACCAAAAAAATGGGTAGAGTATGATAACTCTGCACATGAATCTCTTTGTGTAAAAGAAAAAAACAAATGGTATACAACAGTAGCTTCATTTTTACAATAATATGAACCCTCAATTACTATCTATAAACGATTTTGATTATAGCTTGCCAGATGATAAGATAGCTTTGTACCCCTTACAAGAAAGGGATGCATCAAAATTATTAGTGTATAAAAATGGAAATATTATTGAAACTGTTTTTAATGATATACAACAAATAATACCTCCAAATAGCATTATGTTTTTTAATAACACAAAAGTTATTAATGCAAGGCTTTCTTTTAAAAAAAATACCGGTACTACAATTGAAATATTTTGTTTAGAACCTTACAACGTATTAGAAAACTACACGGCTGTAATGCAAAATAATACTGACGTTATTTGGAAATGTTTTATTGGAGGAGCTGCAAAATGGAAAGCTGGCTTTTTAGAAATGCCACTTACAATACATAACGAACAACTAGTATTGTTAGCAGAAAAAATTAAACATATAGGGGATACTTACGTAGTAAAATTTAGCTGGAACAATAATAAAGTAACCTTTGCTGAAATTTTGGAAAATACTGGTAAGGTACCCTTGCCACCTTATATTAAAAGAGTGGCAGACCAAACTGATGCCACTAGGTATCAAACCATTTTTGCTACTGAAAGTGGCTCTGTAGCTGCACCTACTGCCGGCTTACACTTTACAGAAACTACTCTGCTACAGTTAAAAGCAAATAATATAAAACAAGCATTTGTAACGCTACACGTTGGTGCAGGAACATTTAAGCCAGTAAAAACTGATACTATGCAGCAGCACCAAATGCATGCTGAATATATAGATGTAACAGTAGAAGCCATAGAACAATTAAAAAATAATATTGGTAAAATAACTGCGGTGGGTACCACAGCTTTACGTACAATTGAAACTGTTTATTGGCTTGGTTTAAAAGTATATTTACAAAAAAATATTGAAACGTTAGAGTTATTGCAGTGGGATGTTTATGAACAGCCTTTAGCCAATGCAAATGTTGCAGCAAGTGTTGCTTTACAATCATTATTAGATTGGATGAGAGAGAAAAATAAAAAGAATATTTTTTTACAAACTCAAATATTAATTGCCCCGGGTTACCGGTTTAAATTAGTAAATATATTAGTTACAAATTTTCACCAACCAAAAAGCACCTTACTGCTATTAGTAGCTGCCGCAATTGGCAATAATTGGCGTACCATGTATACGTATGCGTTACAAAATGAATTTAGGTTTTTGAGCTATGGCGATGCAAATATTATTTTTATTGACCCATAGCTTTTGTAACTAATTCGGCAAGCTCTACATCCCATTTACCAGTTTTACCATACTCAACTACACGGCCTATTTCTTTACCATCTTTCATTACAATTATGGTTGGTACGTTAGTAATATTAAACGCATCAGTTAAATTGCCAATAATTTTTTTCTGTCTATCTACAGCAAAAAAACTAATGTTTTTATCTGGTATATTACTTACTGTTTGTAGCTTAAAAAATTTAGGTAATATAGCTTGAGTATCCTCACACCATGTACCACCAAAAACAATAAATTTTACTTTATCTACACTTTTTTCCATGGCAGTTACTACCTCTGCAGTAGCAGTATATGGTTTTTGATTAGGCAAATACCAAACATCAAAAGCCTTTGTGTTTTCTAATGCATACTTAGTTATAATGCCATTAAATATAGTAACATTATTATCTATAGTGGCGGTGTATGGGCTTTGAGCTTTTGTATATGTATAAGCAAATAAAATTGTAACGGTAATAACAATATTTTTTTTCATAAGTAGTTATTATAAACTCATTTTTAAATCGTATAAAAATAGTTTAGTTTTTTGTAAATTTTCAATTACACCAAATATAGCTTCGGCATTTTTATTCTTTTTAATAAATTCATTTGCACCTTCAATAGTATATTTTTTTACTCTAAGTAGGTGATGGATATGTTGTAAGTTCTTTACATCTTCAGGCCTAAAGTGCCTATCACCTTTACCATTTAATTTTGGTTTAAGTATATCAAATTCTTTTTCCCAAAAGCGTATTAACGATATATTTACGTTAAACATCTTTGCTACTTTGCCAATGCTATAATATTGTTTTTTAAATAACTCTTCATCATTGGGTATATCTATATTGTTGGCAATTATATTATTATCACTAATTTTTTTTCGGCCTCTTGTACTTTTTTCTTGTTGTGTAGGTTTATCCCAATGTTCAAAATCTATATCTATTATTGTTGGTTCTATTATTTTATCTACTGTATCAATTTTCTTTACAGGGGGCTGCTGTGGGCTATCAGGCTCAATATCAAAATTAAATAAAGATGTTTGCAGGTGCTTTGCCATAGTAAGAGCATAGCTTTATGAAATTCAAAAAAATTAATTTATAACAATAAAAAGCTACGTTTTAAATATTAATAAAAATATGTAAAACGTAGCTCTTGTAACTTTTTTATTTAAATAGCTGGCGGAGTTTGTAAAGTTTCTGGAAGCTCAGTTGTTGGCTCTTCAGTAACAATAGACTCGGGAGCTATATCTAAAATCTTTTTTTCTTCAAAAGGACGTTTTCCTATCAAAGCCTCTACATCACTCTTAAATAAAACTTCTTTTACAAGTAATTCCTTAGCTAATTTTTCTACATCACCTCTTTTTTCTTCGAGTAAGGCCTTAGTTTTTTTGTAAGCATTTTCAATTAGTAATCTCACTTCGGTATCAATCATTTTTCCAGTTTCTTCGCTGTATGGTTTTGTAAAAGCGTTTTCTTGGCTAGGATCATGATAGCTAACATTACCTATTTTATCATTCATACCATAGGCAGTAATCATACCATAAGCAATTTTAGTTATTTGCTGTAAATCATTACTTGCACCTGTGCTAATTTTACCAAAAAATATATCTTCAGCTGCACGGCCACCAAGCGTCATGCATATTTGATCTATTAACTGATCAGTATTGTACAAATACTGCTCTTTTGGAGTATACTGTGCATATCCCAATGCTGCAGATCCTCTTGGTACGATTGTAACTTTTAATAAAGGATAGGCATGCTCTAAATACCAGCCACAAATTGCATGGCCTGCTTCATGGTAAGCTATAATTTCTTTTTCTTCTGGCGATATTAACTTGTTCTTCTTTTCTAAACCACCAATAACTCTATCAATGGCATCTTGAAAATCACTCATATCCACCGCTTCTTTATTTTTACGGGCTGCAATTAAAGCAGCTTCATTACATACGTTAGCAATATCAGCACCGGCAAACCCTGGTGTTTGCTCAGCAAGTTTGTGTATATCTAGCGTTTGCGATATTTTTATTGGCGTAAGGTGCACTTTAAAAATAGCCTCTCTGCCAACCATATCTGGCCTGTCTATGGTTATTTGTCTATCAAAGCGGCCTGGTCTAAGCAGGGCTGAATCTAACACATCTGGCCTATTTGTAGCCGCTAAAATTATGATACCAAGGTCAGTTCCAAAACCATCCATTTCTACTAACAATTGGTTAAGGGTATTTTCTCTTTCATCATTACTCATCATAGCATTTTTACCCCTAGCTCTGCCTATAGCATCTATCTCATCAATAAAAATAATACAAGGAGCTTTTTCTCTAGCTTGCTTAAATAAATCTCTTACACGGCTGGCACCTACACCTACAAACATTTCAACAAAATCACTTCCGCTAAGGCTAAAAAATGGCACTTGCGCTTCTCCAGCTACAGCTTTTGCCAACAATGTTTTACCAGTGCCGGGAGGGCCAATGAGTAAAGCCCCTTTGGGTATTTTACCACCCAGGTTAGTATATTTTTTAGGATTTTTAAGGAAATCTACAATTTCCATTACTTCTACTTTTGCTTCATCTAAGCCAGCAACATCTCCAAAATTTATATTTACTCTAGTACCTTTATCAAATAAGGTAGCCTTGCTTTTGCCAATGCTAAAAATACCACCTGGCCCACCACCGCCTGGCCCACCTGCACTAACTTTTCTCATCATTAATATAAATAACAAGCCAATTAGTAAAAATGGAACAACTGATTTTAACAACTCTCCGATATACTCCGCCTCATCAGTATAATTTAATGCAACCTTTTTTATTGAAGAATCTTTTATAAAAATTTCATCGTATTGTTTTGAAAAAACTTCATCGCTAGCAATTTTAAAATATACCTGCGGTGCCGAGTTTTTGGCCAACATTTCATACTCCTGCTCATTTAAAAAAGATTTGTAAAAAGCTGGTTTAGCCTTCACACTATCTTTTAATAAATATACTCTTGCTATATCTTTATTACGAATAACAACTATACCGCTGTTTTCTCTTTCGGCCTTTAAATCTTGTACAATATCGCCAGATTTTAAGAGCTCTGCTAAATAACCTGAGCTTATTTGAATGCCCACATTGCTCACGTTTCTAAAAACATTTACAACCAAAAGAGCTACAATTACTGCACCCCATACCCAATACATGCTAAATGGGGTTTTTTTCTTATTTGGATCTTCGGTTCCGCTACCATTGCCACCTGCACCAGGTATTTTGTTGGGCCCCATTGTTGGTTTTTTGTTTGTTGGGGTAATATTATCTTGTTGTGCCATTGTTTGCATGCACTAAAAAGTGCTCTGTTGTTTTAATTAATTTTCTACATGTACTGTGGCTACTGCATCACTCCACATTTCTTCAAGTTGATAAAATTTACGATTTTCAGGTAGCATAACGTGTACAACTACATTTACGTAATCAATCAAAATCCATTGCTGTGCTTGCCTTCCCTCGTGCTTGTAGGCTGGCTCTCCACATTGTTTTTTTACTTCATGCTCCACCTCATCGGCAATAGCTTTTATTAAAGAGGGGTTGTTGCCTTCGCAGATTATAAAAAAATCAGCTACAGCCTCTGATATTTTTCTTAAATCGAGGCTAATTACGTTTTCACCTTTTTTTTCGTGAATGGCGTTTATTATTGTTTTTAAAATTTTACTGCTTTTTGTTAGTCTGGTAACCGTACTTTTTTTACGGTTTTCTAACAGAGATAAATTGTTGTTCAAATTTGTTTATTTTATTTAAAAATTTGTGCCTTAGGCCTTTGGAGTAATTTGGTAAATTGCTAGCTTGCAAATAACATCAAAAATACAATATCTTTTTTACCTATTATCCTAATAATAATGCAAAACCATTTATTTACCATTTTAGATAGCATTGAAAGTACCAACAACTATGCCATGGCAAAAGCACATGAAGGATTGGCTACACATGGGCAAGCTTGGTTTGCAAACGAACAGTGGGGTGGTAAAGGGCAAAGGGGTAAACAATGGATAACTGAAAAAGGACAAAACATTATTTTATCAATAGCAATTAAGCCTGATATGGTTTTTACGACTCAACCATTCTATTTAAACGCTTTTGTGGCGTTGGTTTGTAGGCAATTTTTTGCTAATTATGTTATTGGTATTACAAAAATAAAATGGCCAAATGATATATTTTATGGTGACAATAAGGCAGGTGGAATTTTAATAGAAAACATTTACAGTGGTAAAACATGGAAATGGGCCATAATTGGTATTGGCATAAATATAAACCAAGTACATTTTGCTGAGGTACATAATAGCCCTACTTCATTAAAAAATATTACTCATAAAAACAATGATGTTATTGCTTTGGCAAAGGAACTACATCAAAATTTGATTGATGGTTACAGCAGTATTGTAAATAACGGTATTGAAAATTTGATGGTTAACTATAACCAACATGTATATAAATTGGGTGAGATGGTGTTTTTAAAAAAAGAAAATGCAGTTTTTGAAACTAGCATAATGCAAGTGAATAACAACGGCCAATTAATAACCAATGATGTAATGGAAAGGACTTTTAAATTTGGAGAAGTTGAATGGATTTTTAAATGATTAAAATTTTTAGTTGAGCAAATTTTTATTAAAATTTTTGTACATGCTGTGCATTACAGTTAAATGAGGTAATGTAAGCACCGATAATAATATAAGTAAAGCAAACAACATATTTGTTTGTGGTAAAAAGTATTTTAACCCCAAGTATGTGGCCAAAAGCCCAATAAGTGCCATAGTGCTAAACATAATACTTTTGTTACGTATAAAATTAAAACTTGCTTTTCCCTTACTTTTTTTAAAATAACTATATACATTCCTTAAAGATATTATGGAGTGCCAAAGGGCAAAATAAAAAGTAAAAGCAAGCATCATTGGCAAGCATAAAATGATAGTTATTAGAGCTATAAATTGGGCTAACTGGTGGTAACTTATATTTATTTTATTTTTTTTTATTTGCAAAGCTAATATTAGTAAAAAAAATAATGCTGCAAGTATTATTAGTGACATTTTATGCAGCAGTAAAAAATTATAAACAGTATTGTTTTGTACATAACTATTCATAGCAGGCACAGTAGCTGCTATTGCACTTATGTTATTTAGCAGTAAAATGCTTAAAATGAAAATGCCGTAGCTGGTATACAATAAATTAGAACTCTGTGTGGGTTTCATTATTGCAGACATATCTGTTTCTCCAAAATGATAAATTGAAAATACAATAAATAAAGAAAATGCAAACCAAGGTATTATCCAAAAAAGTGAAAAAACAGCTAACCTTAACACATACACACTAACAAATTTTTTTATTGAAAAAATGTTGTTTTTTGCTAATTCGTTTTGCTCATCTACAACAAAATCTAATGAGCCATGTGGCACACCAATTATAAAAACAGTAATTAGCAAAAATGCCATTTGCACATTATTGGTAAATGGAACTATAAAATAGTGTAACAATAGTATTGTGCCGCCTATAGTTAATAAAATATATTCCGTTATATACTCTTTTACGCTTTTAGAAATTTCAATATTCATTTTGCTGTAATTAAAAAATTTCTCTAAAATGTTTGTTAAATATAAATGCAATGTACTACTTTTACAACAACTAACAAATGTTAGTTAGTATTATTTTTAAACTTTAAAATATTTCAGCATGCTACAAATTTTTTTAGATGTAAAACCAATTGCCACCGATAATTATGTGGCTTTTACTTTTTTTGTAGGCACCATGGCAATGATGGCTGCTTCAATTTTCTTTTTTATGGAGGTTGGTAACACAAGCCCACAGTGGCGAACCTCGGTATTAGTATCAGGCTTAATAACTTTTATAGCTGCAGTACATTATTATTACATGAGGGGTTACAATTTGGAAACTGGCGATTCTCCAACATTTTTTAGGTATGTAGATTGGCTGTTAACCGTACCATTAATGTGTGTGGAATTTTATTTAATTACCAAAAAAGTAGGAGCAAAAAGCAGTTTGCTATGGAAATTAATTTTTGCATCTGTAGTAATGTTAGTAACTGGTTATATTGGAGAAGCCATACACCCTAACGATACAGTAAGTTGGGTTTGGGGTTTAATAAGTGGTATAGCTTATTTCTACATTGTGTACTTGGTATGGGCTGGTGATGTGGCAAAATTAGCCAATGCAAGTAGCCCTGCAGTAGCAAAAGCAGTAAAAACTTTGGGATGGTTTGTACTAGTAGGCTGGGCTATTTATCCGTTAGGTTATATTTTAGGAACCAAAGGCGGTTTATTTGGGATGGAAATTGTTGCTGATAGAGCTGCCGCAGGTGCAGCAATGGATATTGTATATAACATAGGCGATGCTATAAATAAAATAGGTTTTGGCTTAGTAATATATATACTTAGCCGTAGTGATAATAAAGCGTAATGTGGTGTATGGCTGATTTTAAAAAGAGGCTGCCCTTTTGAGACAGCCTCTTTAAAGAAGTTTTAATAACGGTACAGATTTTTTGAGTAAAATAGGATTCTGTTAGAATTAAATTACAGATGCCAATATTTTTAGTTTTCAAAACAAAATGCTTTTACACAAAAACGGGTTGTTATAAATACGAGTATTTGTAAATTTTAGTTTTAATATATTATTTTTTTCTTGATATTGCTTTTTCAGCAGCAGCTACAATATGATCAGCATCTAAGCCATACTTCACTAAAAGTTCTTCTGGTTTTCCGCTTTCGCCAAAAGTATCGTTTGTACCTACATATTCAATAGGTATAGGTAAGTGTTTAGCTGCTACTTGTGCTATGCTATCGCCAAGGCCGCCTAACACATTATGCTCTTCAGCAGTTACGGCACATTTTGTTTTGGTTATAGATTTTACTATTGCCTCTACATCTAAAGGTTTAATGGTATGAATATTTATTAGTTCTACACTTAAACCTTTGGCTTCTAAAATTTTAGCAGCTTCAACCGCCTTCCAAACTAAATGGCCACAAGCAAAAATGGTTACATCTGTTCCTTCATTTAATATTTGAGCTTTACCTATAACAAAATCTTCTTCTTTGGTAAAAATTGGCCAAACGGGGCGGCCAAAACGCAGGTACACAGGCCCTTCATAATTGGCTATAGCTTTTGTGGCAGCTTTAGTTTGGTTATAATCGCAGGGTACAATAACCGTCATGCCGGGTAGCATTTTCATAAGCCCTATATCTTCCAAAATTTGGTGGGTTGCACCATCTTCGCCAAGGGTAAGCCCAGCATGTGAAGCACAAATTTTTACATTTTTACCGCTATAAGCTACACTCTGCCTTATTTGATCATATACCCTCCCAGTACTAAAGTTGGCAAAAGTAGTAGTAAATGGTATTTTACCACCAATAGTTAAGCCTGCAGCTATGCCTATCATATTAGCCTCAGCTATACCACACTGTATAAATCTTTCAGGAAAAGCCTTTATAAATGCACCTAGTTTTAGGGAGCCAGCAAGGTCGGCGGTGAGGGCAACAATATTTTCATTTTCAGTGGCAGCCTCTACAATACCATCGCCAAAGCCACTCCTAGTATCTTTTTTGCCCGTTACTTCTATTTTGCTTAGCATAATTTTTATTTTTTTGTGAGGCAAAAGTAAGCGTTTTTTTTAGTGAAAGTAATAAACTAAATACTAAAATAGTCACACAAAATTGCTTACACAATAAATTATGTAATTGTTATGTTTTTAAGATGTTGAAGGAACAATTCAATCAATTTTTTACATAAAATAAATATCCTTTTTTATTACAAAATTAATGTATATCTTACAAGTAGTTTAATACCGTACTAATCCCTAATTACTAAAATAATTAAACAACCTGTAACTTTTGCAACTTGTTTAGTAATACATAGCTTAAGTATTACTAAACAAGTTATTATGAAAACCAATTTTAATACTCAATTTTATGGCAAATG
>JANMAV010000071.1:0-18573 GCA_031360055.1 Ferruginibacter sp. | reverse complement strand
AAAAAAAAAATATTTTTTTTCTCATTGCTTACTACACACTGTTTTGGCATAATAATTGAAAAAGGTCGATTGAATTTTAATTTTATCATTTTTTAATTAATATTTTATGAAACGTACTTTTTTAAAATCAATTAGCATTGTATTTACTGTATTAGTAGCAAATACTGCATTTGCACAATTAGGTGTATTAGGGAGTGTAAACGGGTCAGTTACTGCAGCAGCTTCAGCAGCTACAAATGTTGGTAGTGTAACTAGAAGCACAACTCAAGCTACACAACAAGGGGCTGTAGCCTCACAGGCAGCTGCACAAGCTTCACTAGCCTCTCAACAAGCAGCTCAACAATCATCTCAGGCTGCACAACAATCAGCCCAAGTAGCTATTGGTGTTGCAACAACAACTAGTGCTGCTACAAATTCAATGGCTAGCCAAAACATAAATAACGGTTCAAACGTGGCCTTAGGAGTATCTTCAGGTATAAATAAATCAGCAACTGGAACTGTAAATACTGTAAAAAATACAAACAGTAGTTTAAATACAGGAGCTAGTGCTGAGGTTGGAGTTAGTGGTAGTTCTTCTAATAGAAGTCAATCCAGTTCAGCATCTTTAAATAGCTCTACCAGTTCTACTAACAATGCATCGAACAGTAATGGCAATAACGGGAGCATTTCAACTACAAAAAATACTGAGATAAATGCAGCTACCACAATAACTGGAAATTCATCTAGTAATTCAAACAGAAAATTGCAATCAACCAATATTAATGCTAACACTGCAACGGAAGTTACTGGTAAAGTAACATCAAATGGAAGAAATAGTAGATCTAGTGCATCATCTTTAAATGGCAATTTAAACTCAAGCACAAATGCTAATGCAAATACAACAAGTAACGGCCGTTCAGAAAGAAATACAGCATCTTCAGTAAATGGCAATGCAAATTCTACCACTAATGCTAGTGGATCAGTTAATAAAAATAATAATAACAGCAGTAAATCTGGGGCTGTTAACTCTGCAACACAAGTAACTTCATCAAGCACAGTTTCTAAAACCCGTATGTAATATTTAAAATACAATAACCTGTTTACAAAATAAGTAAACAGGTTATTTTTTTTGTCTAAAATTTATGTATGAAAAAGTTTTTACCTATATTTTTATTAGTAATTATTAATAAAGATTTATTAGCACAAGATGTTAATGTTACAAATAATGAAACAAAAATATCAGTACAACAAACACCTGTACCCAAAACAACAGCTACATTTATAGGAGGAGCCGTTTATGCACCACGGCTACATTATTTTGGTCGTACTGACTCATTAAAAAGTACTGCATTACTTCCAACACTTACTATACAGTTTGATAGTATTGGTATATATGGTAGTGGCACATCTGTATTTTTAAATAACACAATTCAGTCTTTTAAATATGCAGGTACTATAGTAGAAGCTGGTTACCGTTTTGGAAAACAAAAAGGATTAACTGGAAATATATATGGCAATAAATTTTTTTACAATACAACTCAGTTACCACAATCTGCCTTTAAAGAACAAGTAGGCTTAAATCTTAATTATTTAATGAAACCTATAAATATTACTGCTACCGGCAGCAGTGCTTTTAGCAAGGAAAGAACTGACTATTTTGCATCAGCAGGGATTAATAAAGTTTTTAAAAAAGTAGTAAAAAAAGCTATTATTCTAATAACCCCTACATATGTGCTTAATGCTGGTTCACAAAACTTTTCAAGTATAAAAACTAGAACCGGTGTATTAGGAGGCGTAACGGGTATGCAACAACAAACTATAGAAAATAATAAAAGGTTTAAAATACTGAGCCATGAAATTAGCCTGCCATTAATTTATGCACGTAAACATATATTTTTTATATTGACTCCAACTTTTGTAGCACCACAAAATATTGTAGTTGTGGCAAACAGGCCAGACTTATCAGAATATGCTAAAAACTTATTCTATGCTAATGCAACTGTGTTATTTAGTTTTAAAAAGTAAAATCGTAACTACAGCCCTCAATTATGTTGTCAATTTGAGTTTCCAAATTATTTATATTTAATAGTTGCTACTTTACTAAACGAGTATGATGGTTTAAACTGTTGGAAAAAATTAAAATATTTTTATAAAAAAACTCCAAATAAATTGGAGTTTTACACAAGATTTTTAAGAATCTGACTACTCAGCTATAGCGGCAATACCAGGCAGAACCTTCCCTTCAAAATACTCTAACAATGCACCACCGCCAGTACTCACATAACTTACTCTTTTAGCCAAGTTAAATTTGTTTACCGCTGCTACACTATCGCCACCACCAACTAAGCTAAATGCACCAGTATCTGTAGCCTCAGCAACTACTAATGCTATTGCTTTTGTACCGTTAGCAAATTTTTCCATTTCAAAAACACCCATTGGCCCGTTCCACAAAATTGTTTTTGATTTACGAATTACTTCACTAAAAATACCAATAGCCTTGCCTCCAATATCTAATCCCATCCATCCATCGGGTATTTGATCGCTAGGACAATCCTTTGAATTAGCATCTGCAGCAAATTTATCAGCAATGATTGATGTTTCAGGAAGATGTATACTTACGTTATTTTTTTTAGCTTTTTCTAAAATATCAAGGGCTGTTTGCAACCTATCATTTTCACAGAGCGATGATCCTATATTACCACCACGTGCTTTTAAAAAAGTATAAGCCATACCACCACCAATTATTATATCTGTAGCTCTTTCCAATAGATTTTCTATAATCAAAATTTTATCGCTAACCTTGGCACCTCCTATAATTGCAGTAAATGGTTTTTCACTTTTGTGCATTACTTTCTCTGCACTATTTACTTCAGCTTCCATTAGCAATCCAAACATTTTATTATCAGCTGTATAATTTTTTGCAATTACTGCTGTACTTGCATGTGCCCTATGTGCAGTACCAAATGCATCATTCACGTATACATCTCCCAACGTACTTAATTTTTTGGCAAATGCTTCATCTCCTGCTTCTTCTTCTTTATGAAAACGTAAGTTTTCCAACAACAAAACTTCTCCTCCTCTCAACATGCTGGCAGTTAAACCAGCTTGGCTACCAATACAATCATCGGTAAAAAAAACTTTGGTTTGGCCACCCAATAATTCGTGTAAATGGTTTACCAAATGTTTAAGAGAATATTTATCAGTTGGACCATCTTTTGGTCTTCCAAAATGGCTCATTAAGATAGCTGAACCTCCATCTGCCAATATTTTTTTAATTGTTGGAATGGTGGCTGCCATCCTTGTATCGTCAGTAATTTTAAATGCATCATCTAATGGCACATTAAAATCTACCCGTACCAAGGCTTTGTGACCTTTAAAATTAAAGTTGGAAAATTTGCTCATGATTGATAATTTATGATGTTGATAATTATTTATTTAAGGTTAGTGAATTATTTTTAAATCATAACTCCTATTTTAAAATGGTTATTTTGTAGCGCTAGTATTTTAATTGGCTTTATAAATATTAAAAGTTTTCTTTAATATTGATACAATTGTTGTAGCTAAAACAGCACCCGTTACTGCTAAGAAAATATCTTTCTGTGCATCCCATATATCTCCTTGTGAGCCTAAGTATGCAGCCCCCTGTGCAGGAAAAAAAATATCAGCTACCCACCACTCTATCAATTCATAAAATGCACTGATAGATAAAGTAATTTCTATGGGCAAAACCCAAGCAACCCAATTTGGAAATTTTAAATAGTTTAAAAACAATTCTCTCATTGGGTAGGCAAGTAAAAAACCAAATGAAAAATGAACAATTCTATCGTAATTATTTCTTTCACTGCCCAATACATCTTGTAGCCAAAACCCAAATGGATTATTGGCATAACTATACTTTGCCCCGTATACATGTAGGCTTAAATAAATTGTGATGAGCAGATAGCTTACATCGCTAAACTGATGGCGATTGTAAGTAAAAATTAAGTAGGCTAAAAAAATAAAAACCAAGGCATTTTCCATACACCAATTAGCCATATCGCTTGTGCCAATTAATGTACTAATCCAAATTGAAAAAAATATTATACAAAAACCAATCAACCATTTGTTAGTTTTAAATGGAGTACGAAAGGTTGAAATTGCGTTGCTAAATGCCATAAATTTAGTTTTGATTCATAGCAGCATCTCTTATATTTTTTTGTATGGCTATGGCTTCAAATATAGCTAAAATGTATAAAAAGTATAAAACCCTTTTTCGATTGGTAGCAGGTTTTCATTAAATAATCCAATAGCAATTTAAACTAAACGAAGAGTAGTATTAAACCAACTTATACGATAATATATCAGTAACTGCAATACCTTATAGTCTATATCTTACAGATTTTTGTAAGAATCCTGCTACAATATATTCAAACATGATAACGCTAAAATGATAATCTTTTTCGTTGAGCTGCATATACTACCTTCAATAAGAATATTAAATAGCCAATTATTTCAAATGCTAGTGCCTTATGTGATGCTGTTCTAAACACATTTGATTTTTTTAGATTGTACAATTAGTTTTGGTTAATAAACATCAAAAGTAAAATGAGTCATATTCATTTTTCAAATATTTATAAAACATTTATTTTCACAATTTTAATCGAATGATATAGTTAAAATAGTTATGATTTTAGAGTAAAGTTTTAATTTTATAGAAAGCATATATTTGATCAATGTTCATGTATTTTAAAGTAGAAGCACAAAAAAGCTGTAACAAATTCTACAGTTTAAAATTTAACTAACAGATTGTTACAGCTTTTTAAAAAATATTTCTATTTTAATATTTTCCTTCTTCTTTTTTTAGCGCTTCTTCTTTAGCATCAAGTGCAGCAGATTTTACATCGTTTTTTACATCATCTACTTTGTTAGATGCAGCATCTGCAGCGTTTTCTACCTTTACAGAAGCATCAGCAGCTACACCTTTAGCCTTACCAGTTAGTTCATCATACTTATCTTCAGCTTTATCTTTCCATTCTTCAGCTTTATCTTTAGTAGCATCCCATACATCTTCGGCCTTATCTTTAGTTTTATCCCATATTTCTTCAGCCTTATCTGTGGCATCGTCCCAAGCATCTCCAGCCCTATCAGCTAAATCATTTGCTTTGTTTTTTAACTTATCAAAAAATCCTTCTTCTTCTTTTTTTATTTCTTCGTTCATGGTAATAATTTTTATGGTTTTAAAATATAAATATATGCTTTTTGAATTACAGATTTTGTGCCAAACTTCTTATGTAACAATTTTTTAAAATAATGATTTTTTGTTACAACGATTTTTGTTCACAATTAAACAACGGTAACAAAGCACAAAACGAAATGCCCGTTCAATTTAAAAATAATAGACTTTGAGTTAGCAAAGAAGCACAATGAAAAGCTTATATACCTTTAACTTTACATGCTCTTATTGGCTTACAAGGTCACCAAACTGATGCACTAACTAACATATTAACACAGATACTCTATCAACAAAAAAAGGCTGCCAAAAATGGCAGCCTCCTAAATAAAATAAACAACCTTTAATTTATGGTAAAACTTTTACAACTCTAGATGAAGCTACACGTTTGCCGCTAGCATCTCTAAGTTCAACAATGTAAACACCTTCTTGCATGCTAGTCATATCAACATCCATACGGCCGTAAGTACCAGATGTATTATAATTCTTACTAAATACTCTTGCACCTCTTGAATCGTATACATTTAAGCTAGTATTTTTAGAAGCAGTTGATGAACTGTAATATCTCACTTGCATTGTTGTACTAACTGGGTTAGGGTATACAAATAAATTTGTACTAACTAACGAATCAATAACAACAATGTTTGAAATATTTGTACAACCAGTAGCCACATCTATTATTGATACTTGGTACGTTCCAAAATCATCTACAGTTAATGGTATTTGAGTTGTACCTAACGTATTTGGAATTAATGCACCATTCTTTTTCCAACTGTATATAAAATTACCATTAGCAGGGCTAACTGTTACATATAAACCTGAGTTTATGTATGGGTTTAGTGTGCTTGCTGCCGCGGCTGTAAGTACAATACCAGGCTTATTACCTAGTGTAAGTGATACACCTGGCGTAGTAACTACACCACATGGTATGCCAGATACTACAACTCTGTACATGTTTCCATTTAAGAATGAACTAGCATTATTAATTGTATAGGTAGCAGTAGTACCACTTGTAGATGGAGATGCTGGAGTACTAGGTACAACATTTACGTAAGGGCCACCATTGGTGCTAACCTGCCATTGGTAAGTAAGTGTACCACCTGTAGCGGTAACGCTAAATGTAAAATTATCGCCAACACAACCACTTTGTGCTAACGGATTTTGAGTAACTACCACTGGGTTGTTTACAGTAAGTGATACTGCATTTGAAGTAGTAGGTGTAGTTGGAGAACAAGTACTTAAAATGTTTACTCTATATAAATTACCATTAAATGCCAATGTGGTAGCAGGAGTACTATATGTAGCACTAGTAGCACCTATAATATCCGTAAATGCTGTAGGTGTAGCAGCACTTGCTACTTGCCATTGGTAACTAAGGCCAGTACCAATTGCAGATACAGTAAATGTAGCTGTAGCAGGTACACATGCTTGTTGTGCTGTAGGTTGTGTTGTTATAACTGCTACTGTATTTACAGTAAGTTTAACTACATTACTTATAGCTGTTGCAGGGCAAGTAGTTGTTGTAGCTACTAACCTGTAATATGTATTGTTATTTGCTGGTGTTGTTACTGCAGTTGTATAAGTAGCTGTGGTACCACCGGTGCCAGTTGTTACGTTTACAAAAGGGCCACCAACTGCTGCTGATTGTTGCCATTGGTAAGTAACTCCTGTACCTGTAGCAGCGCCTGTAAATGTTGCTGTTACACCATTACAAACTGTTTGGTCAGTAGGTTGTGTAGTTATAACTCCAACAGTATTAACTGTAAGTTGTACTCCTGCAGAAGTAACTGCGTTACAACTACCTGTTACAATAACTCTATAAAAAGTTCCATTCATTGCTACTGAGGTTGCAGCGGTAGTGTAGCTATTTGAAGTAGCACCTGTACCACTTGTTACATTAGCGTATGTGCCTGTTGCACTTGGTGCTACTTGCCATTGGTAACTAAGGCCACCGCCTGTAGCAGACACTGTAAAAGTAGCCGTATTGGGAGCACAAGTTGACTGTGCAGTTGGCTGTGTATTAATAGCTGTGGTTGCCGTAATTGTTAATTGAGCAACGTTAGATGTTGCTGTACCAGTACAGGTTGTGGTAGTAGCCACAACTTGGTAAAAACCAGGTGTTGTTAAGGTAACAGCAGGGGTTGTATAAGATGCAGCATTAGCACCAGAAATATTTGTAAATGAACCAACTAAACCTGTAGTAGATGATTGCCATTGGTATGTAACACCTGTACCTGTAGCCAATGAAGTAAATGTAGCTGTATTACCAGTACAAACTGATTGGTTAGTAGGTTGAGTAGAAATAGCAGCGGCAGTGTTTACAGTAAGTGTAGCATTAGCACTTGTAGTGGTACCACATTGAGTAGAAACTATGCAATGATATACAGTACCATTTAAAGTGGTGGATGCTCCTGTAGTATAAGTAGGTGTAATAGCACCTGCTATATTATTGAAAGTAGTTGGGGCAGCAGCTGTTGCTACTTGCCATTGGTACGTTACACCTGCGGTAGATGATGCCACCGTAAAAGTTGCAGGCGCTGGAGCACATACTGAGGTAGAAGCTGGCTGTGTAGTAATAACTGGACCTGCACCTGCACTAATTACATACGTAATAGTAGTAGTGTGTATGGTTGTACCGGCTGTACCTGTAACTGTTATTGTATACGTACCTGCAGGTAAAATACTTGCATTATTTAATGTAGCAACCGTACTTGCACCTGGCGTAAGTGGGTTAGGTGTAAAAGTTACTGTAGTACCTGCTGGCACACCGCTTGTAGCATTTAATATAATTGGTGTTACAAAAGTACCTGTAACTGTAGTTGCAATATTTACAGTTGGCGTACCAGCTGGGCATGCTACCGTTGTAGTGGTAGATGGGGTGAAGGCGTAATCGTTAAGGGGGGTAGATACTGTAAAGTTTACATCATCAATATCAAAGAAAATATTTCCTATAGACTCGATTTTGATTCTAGCAGTAGTTGATGGTCCAACTGGAATTACCAAAGCCTCTGTTCCATCGTTTGCTGTACTTGCTGCTAATACAGTTGGAAAAGTTAAACCACCATCGGTAGAATAAGAAATTTTTACATTGGCACAACTTACTGGAGCTGCAGTGGTATTATTTACCAACCATGTAATAGTTTGTGTACTACCACCTGGGTAATTTACATTAGTATTTGGCACAGTAACCATAAAAGGCCCTGATGTGTTAGAAACGGTAACTACCATATCAGTAAAAGCTGTTTGCCCAACTTTTATTGGAGGGTTTGAGCTATACGGTGCATTGTCCCTAACTGTTAACCTAAAGTTTAACGTTCTTGCAACTGAGCTTAATGCTTCTATTAAAACACCTGCATCTCCACCGGGTAAAGGTCCTGTTGTAAAACCACCAGCTAACACTGTTGCTAGTCTTGGAAAAATTCTTGTTGGAGACGTAGTTGGGCTAAATGATAACCAGTTAGGACCAGTTAATTTTGTTGTACTTGCACGACTATTAATGCCGGTAAGTGATGTTGCGGCATCATTTTGTTCCCAGCAATATGTCAATACATCGCCAGTATTTGCATCAGTAGCCACACCAGTTAATGCAAATGGTGTGCTTAATGGAATTGTATAATTGGGAACAGGCAATACAACCGGTGTTGCATTATTTGCAGTAATATTTGTTGTTATTGGACAAGTTTTTGTAGCTAAATTATTCTGTATTTGTTGAATAGATATTTCATGAAAAATATCTATAGAATGATTTGCAACATCCTGTGCTGTAATACCTGCATACCCCATAATAGTAATACCTGATCCAACTTCTCTTTGAGAAGATGTTGCTAAACTACCACCTTCTGAATTATGCGTAAAAGTATGTGTAGCACCTAATTGATGACCAACTTCATGTACCACATAATCTATATCAAAATTATCACCCATTGGAATGTTATCGGCAGGAGATGTAAATGCACTTCCTTTACCATTGTTACAAACACAGCCTATACAGCCTGCATTTCCCCCACCACCAGAAGCACCAAATAGGTGACCAATATCATAGTTAGCATCACCAATTACTGCTGTTAAATTTGCTTGTAATTCTCCATTCCATGCACCTGCTGCACCAGTTGCAGCAGGTGAATATGGATCAGTATTTGGGTCATAATATATAACATCAGTTGAAGTGGAAATTACATTTAAGTGAAGTGCTAATTCTTTTTCGTATACACCATTACACCTTGCCATTGTATTATTAATAGCAGCTACCACCAACCCTACTTGGGCAGCGCTTGTTGCTCCAAAAAAGTTAGAATATTCTGCGGTTACTGACTGAGCTAAACGCATGGTTTTTAACTCACCAGCTGAGCTTGCAGTAAAATTGTTTTCATTAATTCTACTAGCTATTCCTCTATACATATTTTGATCGTCTGTGGAACAAGACCAAGGCAAGTTTCCAGTAGTTCTTTTTGATTCAAAAACTGCATAAGTCCTATTATCAATAGAATATGGCTCAATAAATTCATTTGCACTTTCTGTTCTGAAAATCATTGTTTGGATACCTTGAGGGGAAATACTAATTTTTAATGTAGCACTCTTGTCTGTAATACCTTTTCCGGAAAAAGATCTAATATCTGGAAATCTAGATTGTAAAAGTGGATCAAAGTTTGAGGCTTCCACAACTTCAAAAGTTTCAAAATTGCCTTTCAAATTTGGAAGAGAAATAACTACTTTATGGTTATTATTTACCACTTTAAATAAATCAGCTTTTATAGCTGCTAAATCTAAATTAAATAACATGAAATCTTGTGGGAATGATTTACGGAGAACAGCTTTATTTTTTTGAATTAAATTGTCGGAAGTTGTTTTTGACCAAACGGGAGCATTTTGGGAAAAAGCAAAAGCAACATTAAAAATAAGAATAAAAAATAAGAGTAATTTTCTTTTCATTTTTTGTTTTTTGATGATAGATAATTAAAAATTTGATTAAATGAGTAACACTTCGAGCTAAACTGATAAAACGAAAGAAAAAATTATTTGTAAAATTTATTCATGTGTTTTTTATTTAGTTGGCTAAATTAATTAAAAATGTTAAAAAAAGTTAAATAATAACAACCACTCATGTAATATTGAATTGAAAACCAATTAAAATTTTTAATAAGTTATTTTATTAATTACTATTCGAAATAATAATTTTTGTTCAATTTTTTACTAAATAAAATATTATTATGACTGTAGGGTTTTATTTTTTAAAACTCCTAAACTGAAAGCATTTCATGCAGTTAACTGTTTATCAGTAATTATTGAAAATTAATTTCGTTGTAGATATATAGAAAGTAATTTATTTTTTTGTTGTAATATGTTTAGCTAACTACCTTGTGTGAAAGCAGCTGGTCGTAATAAATGCAAAAAAAACAAATAAAATTAAATACCACAATAGGGTATAAAATAATACAACAATGGCTTACAGCACAAAAATTTAAGCCATTTACTTTTCAAATTGAAACTTGGCAAGCAATAATAAATGACCAATCAGGTTTGGTAAATGCCCCTACGGGTTTTGGTAAAACATATTCCGTTTTTTTAGGTGCCATCATTCAATTCATAAATAATAACCCCAAAACCTATTTAACTACAAAAAATAATGGGTTACAACTTTTATGGGTTACTCCATTAAGAGCTTTAGCAAAAGATATTGAGAGAGCCATGCAACAAGCTTTGCTAGAGCTGAACATACCTTGGCGAATAGCTTCTCGTAACGGAGATACTCCATCTGCCGACAGGCAAAAACAACTAAAAAACATACCTGAAATACTAATTATTACACCAGAAAGTTTGCAGCTATTATTGGCACAAAAAAATAATGCACAATGGTTTAAAACACTCAGCATTATAGCCGTAGATGAATGGCACGAATTATTAGGCAGCAAACGTGGGGTGCAAGTGGAGTTAGCTGTGGCTAGATTAGTAGGTATGAGGAGGGAAGAACAGTTGGCAGAGGAACAAACAATATTCAATACTCAACAGCCAACTATCAATGTTCAACCTGCTAATTTAAACTCCCCACATACCACCCCCAACCCTTCGGGGAGGGGAATAAGGGGTGGGGCTATTCAACTTGCTAATTCAGAGTCCCCACATAACAGCCCCTCTTCTTCGGGGAGGGGAATAAGGGGTGGGGCTGTGCCATTATCCATTTGGGGCATAAGTGCAACAATTGGCAATTTGCTTGAGGCAAAAGATGTGCTGCTATACAGCTTACAAACTGAAACGGTAATAATAAAGGCAGCAGTACATAAAAAATTTGAAATAGAATCTATCATACCTGATGAGATAGAAAAATACCCTTGGGCTGGGCATTTGGGGTTAAAACTGGCCGATAGAATAATACCCATTATTAACAAGTATAAAACAACTATTGTATTTATTAATACAAGAGGAATGAGCGAAAACTGGTATCAAACCCTTTTAGCAATTGCCCCAGAACTAGCCGGGGCATTAGCTTTGCACCATGGCAGTATTGAAAAGGAGTTGCGTACTTGGGTTGAAGATGCTTTACATCAAGGAATATTAAAAGCAGTTGTGAGTACATCAAGTTTGGACCTTGGTGTAGATTTTAGGCCTGTAGAAATGATTATACAAGTAGGATCGCCAAAGGGTGTTGCCCGATTTTTACAACGTGCCGGCCGAAGTGGCCACCAACCAAATGCTATTAGTAAAATATATTTTTTACCTACCCACTCGTTAGAGCTTATTGAAGGTGCAGCTTTAAAAGAAGCTATTAATGAGCAATTGATTGAGAACAGAACACCATTGGTACTTTGCTTTGATGTATTAATACAATTTTTGTGTACACTAGCCATTGCTGATGGATTTTATGCTGATAAGATCTATACCGAAATAAAAAACACATACTGCTATAACCAAATAAATGAAGAGGAATGGCAACAAATTTTACAATTTATAACCGTTGGCGGTATAGCACTGAAAGAATATGATGACTTTAAAAAAGTAGAAATTATTGATGGCTTATATAAAATAAATAATAGGCGTATTGCCATGAGGCATCGTATGCACATAGGCACCATAGTAAGTGATGCCATGCTAAAAGTAAAATTTGTAAGTGGTGGTTATATTGGCACTATTGAGGAATATTTTATTTCTAAATTATTACCCGGCGATGTTTTTACACTTGCAGGGCGAAACCTTGAGCTTGTACTTATAAAAGATATGACGGTACAAGTTAGAAAAAGTAACGCTAAAAAAAGTATAGTACCAAGTTGGAATGGGGGAAGGCTGCCACTGAGCTCACAATTGGGCAAAATGCTGCGTAAAAAATTAAACGATGCTGCAAGCTCTGAAACTTTAGCAAAGCATGAAGTAGAGCTTATAGCTTTACAACCCCTTTTTAATTTACAAAAACAACTATCGGCAGTACCATTACAAAATCAATTATTAATTGAGCATATTGAAACCAAAGATGGTTTTCATTTATTTGTGTATCCTTTTGAAGGCAGGTTAGTACACGAAGCTATGGCTGCATTATTAGCTTATAGATTAGGTAAGATAACTCCCATAACTTTTTCATTTGCCATGAATGATTATGGTTTTGAATTATTAAGTGACCAACCAATACCCTTAGATGATGCTAATGTGTATGAATTATTTAGTGAGGATAATCTCTTTGAACACATACAACAGAGTGTAAATAGCAGCGAAATGGCTAAACGAAAATTTAGAGATATTGCAGTAATTGGTGGGCTTGTTTTTCAAGGAATGCCGGGAGAGCTTGTAAAACAAAGACACTTGCAAAGTAGTGCTAGTTTACTATTTAATGTGCTAAGTACATACGAACCTAATAGTGTGTTGTTAAGGCAAGCCTATAGTGAAGTTATGTACCAACAAATGGATGAAGTAAGGCTCAGAAATATGTTACAACGCATTGCAATCAGTGATATTAAAATTACTTACCCAACCAAACTTACGCCATTTTGTTTTCCATTAAAGGTTGATAGTATTAGAGAAACTATTACATCAGAAAAGCTGGAAGATAGAGTAAGAAGAATGCAGGAACAATTAAAGTAAATATTATTTAGGCATCTTTTTATTCATTCCAATTATTACATCATTGGTAATATTTTGGGTAGTATCTTTATAAAGCATATAATCAAGCCCAGTACCGGTTGTAAGTATATATTGATACTTTTTATCTTTATTATACTCCTCTAAAAAACTTTTTAAATTGCTCTGTATTTCATCCATAAGCTTATAACTTTTTTCGCTTAGTTTTTGGGTATTTATTTGTTTGCGTTCGTCAACATTTTGTTGATCTTGCATGAGCTCTTTTTGAAAACTTTCAGCTTCTTCTTGTGTTATGGAATTTCCTTTTCTCTTTACAAATTCATTCCGCTTATTTTCCAAATTACGATACCCATTTTGTATATCGTTTTCAATATTTTTTTGCTCGGCTTCAATAGCAAAACGCTTAGCTTTTATATAGTTTATTTTTGTGTATAATGAATCTAACTCTACATAAGCAATTTGGTTGCTAGTAATGTTTGTAGCAGTAGTATTTACAGCAGTTTTATTAGAACTGATAGTTGTAGTATTACGGCTATACGTTTTATAAAATAAAAACGCCACGGCAATTATTAAAGTAATATTTAAACCTAAGGAAAAATTCTTCATAAAAAAGGGAAATGATTTATAGCTTGCAATATACCATTTTACAAATAGTGTAATATATCAACATAAAATTTTAAGGATGTTTTAACCCATTTATAAGGTTAAAAATTTTTGAGGGTATATTAAATACCAATACAGTTGGAATTAAAAGCAATAGATTGTAACTATTTATAAATCCAATTAAACTCATACTCCAAAGGAGCTTTAATATTACGGCCAGCCACTCGTTTAAACCTATCGGGCAATGCCATTAAATAATCTCGAGCTTTTTCTGCTTGACCAGATAAGTTTCCCATATTACCAATATTCCACTCTTCAATTAAAGATTCTAAAATGTTGGTATAATCCCAGCTTGTATAAACTCCTAACCGCTGAGCAGCATCACTAAAATGACTGTAGGTGGCACCAAGTTTTTCTCCAGCTTGGCGTAAAAAATGTGCTGGCATCACAATTTTTTTACGCATCATATCTTCAAAAGCAATCATCATTTCATTAGGATCAATATCAAATATTTTTGCAACAAAACTTTTATAAGCTTTAGCATGGCGTAATTCATCTGCTGCTATTACACCACAAATTTTAGATAATTGGTTACTGCCGTGTTGTTTAGCTAGTGTTGCAGTTCGGCGATGAGATATGTTGGTAGCTAACTCCTGAAATGATGTGTATATAAAATTTCTATACGGGCAAGTAGCTGTACCAATTTCAAAACCATCTGCAATTAAATATTGGGTACTAATTTCCATTTGCTTCATATTTATCCGGCCAGATAAATACAAATATTTATTTAGCAAATCCCCATGTCTGTTTTCTTCTGCCGTCCACATACGTACCCATTTTGCCCATCCTTGGGGTTCTGCCCCACTTATTCCATCTACTTCCATAAGCCAACTCTCGTATGTAGGCAAAGCTTCTTCAGTAATTACATCACCTACCAACACTGCCAAATAATCATAAGGTAAGGCTTTGCATTGTGCTTGTAGTTCTTTAATTTCTGCTAAAAAGTTTTCTGAATTACTCTCTGGTAAAAAATCAGTAGGCTGCCAATTTTCATCAATATTTTTTAAATATTCCAATACAATTTCATCCATTTTTGTTGCCAAAAATTGCATTACTTCTATCTTACTTGCCGTTACTGCTTCCATGATAATTTGGTACTTATGTGATTACTACATAAAAATAAGCCATAATGTGGTTATGAACTTCCGTTTAAGTACTTAAATTTTAATATTATCTTTAAATACAATTTGATTAATAAAAATTATGCTTTATTATGATTATATCATGTATCTATAAAAAATGGTTAGAATATACTATTTGCATCTTACTATTTTTAATAATAGATAATAATAAAGCTGTAGGACAAAATTTTGATACCAAAAAAATAGACTCCCTAAAAAAAATAATTTCAATAAACAAAGATAATAAAGTTAGTTTTTTTAAAATAGCTGATGAATATATGGAGGCTAACCAATATGATTCAGCACAAATTTGGCTTAGTAAAATTGCAGACATAGTACCAATACAACAACCAACATTAAATAGTTATTTTTTATTGAGTAGGCAAGCTGAAGTATATTATTATAATGGTTTAATAAGGCTTGGTTTACAAGAAAGCTATAAAGCATTGCAAGTAGCAAAACTATTAAACGACAGTTTACTTTTAGCCGATGCTTATAATTTTATTGGGCTATTTTATGTTAATTTAGATAGTAATAAAACTGCTATTAATAATTTTAGAAACGGAATAAGCTTTGTAAAAAAACCTCCCTACCCTAGCCAATATATGGGGCTTACATTACCTCATCATTTATACGGAAACATGGCCGAAGCATACACAAAAATTGGCTTTTATGATACTGCTATTGTTTGTGCAAAAACTTCATTAAAATTAGCTTCACAAATTCATTGGAATAGAGGAATTGCTATTGCATTAAACAATATTGGCGATAATTATTTTTATTTAAAACAGCAAGACTCTGCCATTACAAATTTTTATACATCAATTTCGATTTCAAAAAATGAAAATGATTATGATGTACAATTGCTTAATTATGGTTATTTAGCAAAAACATATCTTAGTATACGAAACAACATTGCTGCAACAGCTGTTTTAGATAGTGGGTTTATTTTGCTAAATAAATATCCAAATACAAATAGTTTATTTAGCAATCATTTTTTAGATGAAGCAATAGCAGTGTATAAAAGTATACACTTAACAAAGCAACTTGCAAATACACTAGAACTAAAAAACACATTTGTAAATAAGCAAATTATTAGTAATAATAAACAAATGGGAGTTATTTTAAACGCTAGTTTATTAAATGAAACTAGATTATTAAACTTACAAGTTGAGCAAGCCAAACAACAAAATAGTATTGCAAAAACAAGACTATACTATCTATCTGCATTATTTTTAATTGGAGTTATTGCATTTATATTTTATAGATATGCCATTATACAAAAGTTGCAAAAATCTAGATTAAGAAATAAAATAAGTAAAGATTTGCATGATGATGTAGGTTCATCATTAAGCAGCTTAAATGTATACAGTACCGTTGCAACTAATTTTTTAGAAACAAACCCATCCAAAGCAAAAGAGATGTTACAAAAAATATCAACCCAATCAATTGAGCTTATGGAAAATATTGGAGACATTGTTTGGTCAATGAAAAGTAATAAAGAAGAAACTGTGAGCCTCAGTACTAAAATAAAAAATTTTACGGCAGATGTATTATCTGCTGCAGAAATTAATTATATAATTGATGTAGATGAAAGTGATGAGTTACTTGTGAAAAGCTTAACAGCTAGGCGTAATATTTTAATGATAATTAAAGAAGCTATTAACAATGCTGTAAAATATAGCCATGCCTCAAACATCATCATTCGTTTAAAAAAAACAAACAATACATTTAGTATTTTCATTAAAGATGATGGCAATGGGTTTGAAGTTGATAGTAAAAGAACTAGTGGAAATGGCCTTACCAATATGCAAAAAAGAGCTTCAGAATTAAATGGTACAGTTAATATTCAATCAACTGTTGCTAAAGGCACCACAATTACAGCTTTTTTTCCTTTAGCAGCTTTAAATAATGTAGGTTGGTAAAAATATTGTACATCATATAGCATAACTTAAATATGAGCGAAGGATTTTATCACATCTTGTTTTTTTTCACAAGCCTATTTCAATTGGTATTTATGCTATTGCAATGGGTATTGTTTAGGCGTACAGATTATTTGTATTATATTTTGTACGTTTTTTGTTGTGCCATTTTTATAATGCTAAGAGTTAATTATGTTCTTCATTTTTTACCTTTTAATTTAAGCCCTTTTTGGAATACTGTTACTGATCAACCACTCATCGTTTTTGCAATTTGGATGTACATACGTTTTGGATATCATTTTTTAAATTTAAAACAGTTACAACCAAAAGTATATAAAGTAGCCAAAAGGTTAGAGTACGGTTTTGCTAGTTATTTATTGGTAAAGTTTTTACTTATTCCATTACAACTAAGCTATTTCATATCATCATTAATTTATTTGATAGTTACATTTTTATTAGTTACGCTAGCCATTTTTGTTATTATTGGATTATTAAAACAAAAAAACTTACTAAACAATTTTTTAGTATCTGGCAGCTTGTGTATTACAATTGGCGGCGGTTGTGGCCCAATACTAGCCTTGTTTTTACCAAATATGGGAGAAGGTAGTTTGTTATTATACTATCCATTTGAAATAGCGGTAATAATTGAACTTTTTTTACTTAACACAGGCTTTGCCATGAAAAATAAAATACTACAACAGCAGGTGATAAAAGCCCAACAAGAAATTATAAGGGGGTATGAGAAAAAAAAGTTAGTTGATTAGTGGGTTTCTAGAAAGGATTAGAGGTTTAGAGGTTTAGAGGTTTAGAAAACCGTTGTTTTTTTGCAACATCAGCATTTTAGTTACTACTACCCTTTGCATTTTTACAAAAACCGTTTGCCTTCTGCCTACTATCCTCTGCTAACTGTCAACTTGCGTTTTAACCCACTCACTAATATTAGGTATAAAGCAAGCAAAACAAAATTTTAAATTTGTACATGTTTATAAAAGTATTTATTTATGACGATAATAATGCAAGGAGAGATAGCCTAAAAGCCTTGCTAGAGCTTAGTCCTGAGCTGATATTTGTTGGCGAAGCACCTGATTGTAGCCAAACAGAAAAAGATATGACCTTAGCCATGCCTGATGTGGTGCTTATGGATATTAATATGCCAAACGTAAATGGCCTTGAAGGATTGATACAAATAAGAAAAACATTTCCACACATAAAAGTATTGATGCAAACCGTTTTTGATGATAACGAAAATATTTTTAACAGCATACGTAATGGAGCCAGTGGGTATATTTTAAAGAAGGATACACCAAACAGAATTTTACAAGCTATAAACGAAGTATATGAAGGTGGTGCAGTAATGAACCCTGGCATTGCACAAAAAGTGCTGGACTATTTTAATCCAAAAAAACAAGAAAATCCTTTGAGCAACCGAGAAACTCAAGTGCTTACTTTGCTGGCCGAAGGCTTAAGTTATAAAATGGTAGCTGACAGATTGGGACTAAGTTTTCACACCATAAATACCCACACTAAAAACATATACGAAAAATTGCACGTAGCATCACTTGGTGAAGCAATAGCTTTTTATTATAAAAATTTGAAGTAGAAAAACGTTACTTATTCT
>JANMAV010000056.1:0-2462 GCA_031360055.1 Ferruginibacter sp. | reverse complement strand
AAAAAAAATATTTTTTTTTTTAGAAAAATACGAATAATATCAAAATTGTAATCAATTAAAAATTAAGTGTTTGCTTAAAACCTTTCAAAAAATTTTATAAAATGAATAAGATTTTTAACATTACATAGTTTTGTTTTTCTTAAATCTTTTATCAACAGTTCCATCCTTTTTTAAAGGCCCTTTAGATGTATCTGTTTTAGTGTAACGTTTATCAGGTGTACCATCTTTTTTTAAAACAACCCCATTTTTCGTTTGTACTGTTTCAGTTTTGGTAGTGTTTGTTTTTGTTGAATTTTTGTTGGCTGTTTGAGCCATGCTTACAAAACCAAATAATAGAATGGCAACCAAAGTGTTTATTAATTTTTTCATGTTTGTATTGTTTAAATTATAAAGCAATTTACTAAAAAATTAATAGGATGATAATCATAAAATTGATGTTTTAATATTAATAACCCATTAAGATTTAATAACCCATACAGAAACTGATTTACTTTTTACTAAAAAAGTAGCTGTGCCATTTTCATCTGTATGTATTTCTTCATGGCAATTTGCTGTTAAATCTATATATGTTTTGTTAGCGTTATAAGCCGTTAAATTCATTTCTTTATAACCATCATTTCCATTACTAATTAAAACTGCACAGCCTAAGTTTTGCTTTTCTGCAATACCACACCTTACCCACCCAATTACATTTGGGTGATCAAAATATTTTTTTTGTTCACCATAAGCATATTCACTTCTGGCTGTTATTAAAACTGGTAATTCTTTTACTTTATTTATTTTAATACTATGTTCTTCGCCATCTTTATCACCAACATATGCAGCACCAAATAAGCACGGATAAAAAACCATAGGTGTACCTTGTTCAATCAATAAAATTAATGCATAAGCTAATGGTCTAAACCAGTCTTCAATAAATGACTCAAGTGCTTGTAATGGTTGTGTATCGTGAGTATCTACAAATGTTATTGCAAATGTGGGCTGTTTTTCAATTAAACTACCGTCAAAAATTTTAGATAGATTAAATTCATTTTTTTGTTGAGATGCTTTGAAAAAATTAAAATGTAGGGGTACATCTAGCAATTGAGTTTTACATTCAGTTTTTTGTAAATAATCTTCTAAAATTGCATTGTCATTTTTCCAATACTCACTCATGCAAAAAAATGATTTGTCATATTCAGCTTCTAGTTCTGTAATCCATTTTTTAATAAAATTTGCATTTATATGTTTTACAGCATCTAATCTAAAACCAAAAATCCCTGTTGTTTCTACATACCATTTACCCCATTTTATTATTTCTTCCTGCACAAATACATTTCTATATTCAATATCATTTCCCATTAAAAAATCAAAATTACCATGTTCTTTATCCGTTCCTTCTTCCCATGAATCATTAAATCCATTTTCAATTTTATAAATAACTTTTTCTCCGTCTTTTTCAGCATCTAAGCCAGAAAATGATAAATAATTCCATTTAAAGTTAGAGTAAGTATCACCTCTTCCTGGGAATGTAAATTTTGTAAATGCTTCAACAGTATCTGAATTAGATTCTGCTAAATTTCTATCATTATTATTTACTATTATTGCACTAAATTTCTCAGTTTCATCGCCTCCTTGTTTGTGGTTTAAAACAGCATCTGCTATTACTTTTAAATTATTTTTTTGTAAACTTTTTATACAATTTAAATACTCTTCTTTGGTGCCATATTTGGTTGGAATAGTACCTTTTTGGTCAAACTCTCCTAAATCATACAAATCGTAAACAGCATATCCTGGTTCTGATTTGCCCCATGCTGATTTGTATGCAGGAGGTAAATACACATGTGTAATTCCAAATTCATTTAATTTTTTTGATAAACCAGCACATGTTTTCCACCAAGTACTATCGTTTGGTACATACCAATGAAAAAGTTGAATTATTGTAATATTTTGTTCCATAATTTTAAATAATTAAACAACAATGTTACTGTATAAAAGGACAAACATGTTGTTATCAAAATTTACGTTTATTAATTTATTTATTAAGCTAAAGCAGATAATTTATTCCCTTTATGATAAAGTTAAATTTTGAAAATTAGCAATCATAATTATTCTTATGTTTTAGTTACATCTCCAAATATTTAGTATGTAAGACTACAACTAAATTTATACCTTACATAAATTGCAATCTTAACATTAGCTAAAACAAAACTCAATAACCTCAATTGTATCAGTTTTTGTTGATGAATTTTAGTGAATTGAGTTTAATTGCACTAGAAAATTTATACACAAATTTGCATACACTAATTTGTGTATGGTTGGCCACCACTTCATTTTAATTTTTACCCTACTGGCGCAGATATGCAGCATAGCAAAGTGTGTTAGAGTATCTGTGCCAAGCTTTATGAAATGGTTATAAAGTGGTTACCTTTATGTGTATGTAAGCAAGGCTACGCCTAACATACCCGAGTATTTTGATAACT
>JANMAV010000052.1:0-1579 GCA_031360055.1 Ferruginibacter sp. | reverse complement strand
CCGTCGCCGCCGTTGATGGCGAGCACGGTCGGCTCGATCCGCGCGATCGTCCGCATCGCCTCGCCGATCTGGTCGGCATGCTCGACTTCGTAATGGAAGATGTCGGGATGCTCGACGCAGAAGGCACGGATGCGCGGCAATTGGGCAAGGTTGCCCGTCGACTTGGGATTGCTGAGCAGGGCGATCCGCGGCCGCGCCATCAGCTTTGCGCGGGCCCGACCGACAGGCCGCGAATGTACAGCAGGGTCACGCCGACGCGCGCCATCCCCGGCCCGACAGTGAACGCCGCCTTGTCGAACGGCGGCTTGGGATTGAACAGGCCGACCTTGGGATCGCGCGAATAGCCGCCGCCGTCGTGCCGATCGCGCTCGCCATTGGCGTTGAGGTCGTGGTGGACCGCGACCGCATAACGGCCCGGTGCGGGGACCGCCATGCAGATGTCCATCGCGCGGGCCGTAACCGGCACCTTGACCCGGTCGATGCGACCCTTCTTGGCCAGCCAGCGACTGGGTTCCGGCCCGTAGAGCGAAACCTTGAGCTGTCCGCTGACCTGTTTCAGCCCGGCGACATGGACGATCACGCCCGGCTTGCCCGCGGTGCAGCCGGCATCGGCGCCCGATGCCGGGGCGGCGAGCGCCAGCGACAGCAGCGCAGCCAGCGCGATCAACCCAACCGGCAAACGAGATTTGGACATGCTTTACCCGACCAATTCGCTATAGGCACTGACGGCGCTCACCCCTCGCCGGTCCGCTTCTCGGATTCGGCAGGGTCGAACGCCCGGTCGCTGTGTCGGCCCGCTTTGCGGCCAAATCATGGTCCCGCCGGGACGAAAAGGTGCTGAGGGTCCACAGTTAATGGCGTTGGTCGACCGCTATCTTGCCCGCAACATCGCGGTTCCGCTGTTCGGCACGCTGGTGCTGGCGGCGATGCTGCTGGTGCTCGACAAGATGCTCAGGCTGTTCGATTTCGTGATTACCGCCGGCGGCCCGGTCAGCGTGGTGTGGCGGATGCTCGCCAATCTGCTGCCCGAATATCTCGCGCTGGGGATCCCGATCGGCCTGCTGATGGGCATCCTGCTCGCGTTCCGCAAACTCGCGCTCTCGTCCGAACTGGACGCATTGCGCGGCGCCGGGGTCGGCTATGGCCGCTTGCTGCGCGTGCCCTACGCCTTTGCCGCCGTCCTGCTGTTGTTCAACATCGCGATCGTCGGCTGGATCGGGCCCTATTCGCAATATCGCTATGAGGGGCTGCGTTTCGACCTGCGCTCGGGCGCCCTCGGCGCGGCGATCAAGGTCGGCGAGTTCAACGATTTCGGCAAGCGGATGACGCTCAGGATCGACGGCAGCGAGCAGAACGGCAAGCGGCTGACCGGGATTTTCGTGTCGCTCGACGACCGTTCGGGGATGCGCGTCGCCGCGACCGCCGCCGAGGGCGAGTTCCTGTCGACCGACGAGCCCGGCACGATCATCTTCCGGCTCGGGCGCGGGCGGCTGGTACAGGACGGTGCCAAACTGTCGTCGCCGCGCACGCTGTCGTTCGAAAGCTATGACCTGCCGATCAAATTGCCGTCGGTCGAGGC
>JANMAV010000026.1:0-7084 GCA_031360055.1 Ferruginibacter sp. | reverse complement strand
CAATAATCTATTGTATTACCTATGAATGTTTTTATTGAAAAAATAAAATCTTTTGCACTAGTAAAGGGTTTTGTTTATTTTATTGTAGGAATTATAAGTTATCCTGGGCTTAATATGTTTAACACATTAAGCATTAGAGGTATGGAAAACTTAGAAAATCTGCCCAAACAAAATGTATTGTTTGTTAGTAACCATCAAACTTATTTTGCAGATGTAATAACGTTTATACATATTTTTTGTGCTCATAAATGGCGTAAAAAAAACAAGTTGGGCATTCCCTTTTATTTATTGTGGCCATTTACCAATATAAAATACGTAGCTGCAGAAGAAACTATGCAAAGTAGCTTGCTGAGTAAATTTTTTACATTAGCTGGTGCACTAACCGTAAAGCGTACATGGAACGAGGGAGGCACTGAAATTAGAAGAGGTTTAGACCCGTCTGACACTAGAAAAATTTTAGACTCCTTAACCAGCAATTGGGTTATTACTTTTCCTCAAGGCACTACTAAAGCCTTTGCACCAGGCCGTAAAGGCACAGCCATGATTATTAAGCAAACAAAACCAACAGTTATACCAGTAGTAATAAATGGATTTAATAGAGCATTTGATAAAAAAGGGTTGAAGCTCTTAAAAAAAGGCACTAGACTATCTGTTCAATTTAAAGCTCCCCTACAAATAAATTACGATGATACCAATGAACTAATTATGCAGCAAATAATGACTGCAATTGAGCAGAGTAAAGAATTTATGTAGCCCCCCTTAATCCACCCCCCGAAAGAGTGAAACAAGACCCTAAAAATTGAAAGTATAATAATATTAGAAATAATTTGTATATTATTTTTCACTCTATATACAACAGCATTTATTTTACAAACAAAGCTTTTAATTCTTCAGCATCTTCCGGTTTCATTTTACCACCTAATATTAAACGTATTTGCCTACGGCGAAGAGCCCCTTCATATAATTTTTGCTCATCTTCTGTTTCAGGCGATAACGCATTTATAGTTCTGGGTTTTCCATTTGGGTCTAATGCTACAAAAGTGTAATAAGCTTCATTGCTTTTATATTTATATTGCTGTATGGCATCTTCGCCATACACATTCATATGCACTTCCATGCTGCTGTTAAAAGCTCTAGTAACTTTAGCTTCAATGTGTACTACATTTCCAATTTTTATAGGTGTTTCAAAACTAATATTATCTACTGAGGCAGTAACAACGGGTGCTGCACAATGTTTCATAGCAGCTAAAGCAGCTGCAATATCCATCCAATACATTAACCTACCACCCATTAAATTTCCAAAATTATTGGTATCGTTTGGTAATACTAATTCCGTCATTACCACTAATGATTCTCCTGCTTTTTTTATCATTTCCATTTTTTTGCAAAGCTACGTGGGTATTGTTAATTTATTGTTGATTGATTTTTTAGGTAATGGCATTTTGAAAATTACTGAACCCAAAAAGATATTGAAATACACTGATAGAAAATTTATGTATGCAGTTGATTGTGTTAGCGTAAATTGATAATTTAATTAAACATGAGCATATCTACTTAAATTTTATATCAACTCAATTATGAAATTTTATGAAAACAATGTTCATAAATTCTAAAAAAATATTCGAAATAAATACTAAAAAATCTTAACATTCACAAAAATCCATCTACTATAAAAATGAACAAACATACTTATATTTGCGACCTTACAAATTAACTATTACTATATGAGTTTTAAACAAATAAACAACATTACTGGTTGGATAGTGTGTTTTATTGCCTGTGCTGTATACATAAGCACTATGGAAGCAACTGGTAGCCTTTGGGATTGTGGGGAATTTGCATCAAGTGCATACAAACTACAAATACCTCACCCACCTGGGGCCCCACTTTTTGTATTAATTGGCAGGTTGTTTATGGCTCCCTTTGATGCTGCCCATGCAGCCACTGGTATAAATTTAATGAGTGCCTTAGCAAGTGGCTTTACCATATTATTTTTGTTTTGGAGCATTACCCATTTTGCAAAAAAATTAGTTTTAAAAAATAACGCAACGCTAGATACTGGCAAAACTATAGCTATTATGGCTAGTGGTGTTGTGGGTGGTTTAGCATATACATTTTCTGATTCATTTTGGTATAGTGCCGTAGAGGGTGAAGTGTATGCGTTGTCATCATTTTTTACTGCATTAGTATTTTGGGCAATGGTAAAGTGGGAGCAAAATGTAACTGTAGAAGAAGAGGAAGGTATAAAAGGCCATTTTACCCGTGCTGATAGATGGATAATTTTAATTTTCTTTTTAATGGGTTTAAGTATAGGGGTGCATTTACTTAATTTACTTACTATACCTGCCATGGTAATGATGTACTATTACAAACGCTATACCGTAACTCCTATTAGAACTTTTTTTGCATTTATAATTGGCTGTGTAATTACTGGTTTAGTACAAAAAGCAGTAATACAATGGAGCATTAAGGGTGCAGGCAATATGGATATATTGTTTGTAAATAGTTTTGGTTTACCATTTTTTACAGGGTTTGCATTTTTCTTTATAATGATAGCTGTTATAATATTTTTTGGCTTGCGTATAGCGGTGCAAAAAAATTGGAATTTTTTAAGACTAGGTCTATGGAGTTTTGTATTTATGTTGTTGGGTTACTCAACTTATTTTACCACATTGGTACGTAGCAATGCTAACACATCTATAGATATGTTTAATGTAGACAACCCGGTGAGCCTTGTAGGTTACGTAAGTAGAGAACAATATGGAGATTGGCCATTAATGTTTGGGCAAGATTTTACGGCACCTATACAAGATACCAAGGTTACAGAAACATACATAAAAACTGCTGATAAATACGAAAAATCTGGCAGAAAAGTAGAGTATGTGTATGACCCTGCTGATATACATTTTTTCCCTCGTATGTGGGATCAAAGCAATGACCAAGGCCATGCTGATTACTATGCAGATTTTGCTGGTATTGGCAAAAATAAAGATGGCAGTTACGAACGTGCACCTACAATGGCAGATAATATTAGCTTTTTTATGAGCTACCAAATAAATTGGATGTATTGGCGCTATTTTATGTGGAATTTTGCTGGCAAACAAAATGATGTACAAGGCGTACAAATGAGTAATGTTAGGGATGGAAATTGGAAAACAGGTATAGGGTTTTATGACAATATAAGGCTTGGTGACCAAAGTATTATGCCTGATAGTGTTAAGAATAGTAAGGCCAATAATAAACTATTTATGTTGCCTTTTATTTTAGGCATTTTAGGTTTGATATATCAAATAAAAAAAGACCAAAGAGATGCCTTAGTTGTAGGCCTTTTATTCTTTTTTACGGGCTTTGCTATTTGCTTTTATTTAAACCAAGCAGGTAACCAACCTAGAGAGAGGGATTATGCTTATGTAGGCTCATTTTATGGTTTTGCATTTTGGATAGGATTAGGTGTTTTATTTGTTCAGGATATGCTGAGCAAACTAATAGCCAACACTCGTAATTCAGCTATTGCAGCAGGTTTACTGTGTTTATTAGCTGTGCCAGTATTAATGGCAAGCCAAGAGTGGGATGACCATGACAGAAGCAGCAAAACTTTAGCACCTGACCTTGCTACAGATTACTTAGAAAGTTGTGCACCAAATGCTATTTTAATATCCTTTGGCGATAATGATACTTACCCACTTTGGTTTGCACAAGAAGTAATGGGCATTAGGCCAGATGTTAGAGTAATAAACTCTAGCTTATTGGGTACAGATTGGTACATAAACCAAATGCGTTATAAGCTTAACAAAAGTGACCCTATTGATGTTATTTGGACGGCAGCTCAAATAGAAGGTACTAATAGAGATGTATTAAGAAATGGCCCTTTACCTGGTGTAGACCCTGCAAAATATATGGATTTATACACCATGATGAAAGATTATGCAGGAAGTGACGATCCTAATAAAAAAGATTTACAATCAGGCTACAATATTTTTCCAAGTAAAAAAGTGTTTGTACCGGTAGATGCTGCTTTTGTAAAACAAAATGGTACTGTAAATGCTACAGATTCAGTAGTAAGCGAAATGACATTTGAAATACCAAAGCCTTATCTATATAAAAACGATGCAGCCATTTTAAACATAATAGCTGCTAACAAATGGAAGCGTCCAATTTATTTTACTAGCCCTTATGGTGAGTTAGGTTTTGGAGCCTATTTAAGGCAAGATGGTATGAGCTATAGGCTAGTACCAGTAGCTAATGGAGAAGTAAATAAAGATTGGGTGGTAGATAAGATGATGAATAAATTTAAGTTTGGCAGTGCCGATAAAAAAGGTGTTTATTTTGATGAAGAAAACCGTCGCCACTTAAATAGCATACGTTTAGCCTATGGCCAAGCTGCAAGTAATTTAGCAGATGGCAACAGAAAAGAAGAAGCAAAAAAACTTTTGAATAAATGCGATGCTATGATGGATCAAAGCAACATGCCTTATGGTATGGTAAGCAGAGGCCAACAGCAAAATCAATTTTCATTACAATTTTTATATGCAGCTTACAAAGCAGGCGACGATGCATTAATAAACAAAGTAAGTAGTTCCTTAAAAAAAGATATGGAGCAGCAAATGAGTTATTACCAAGCACTACCAACTGATAAACGGGAGGCTATGCGTTTTGAAGAAGAAAGAAACGCAAATTTTTACCAAGCTTTACAACAAATGGCTGAGCAGTTTAAACAACAAGCTGTCAGTAAAGAAATAATTGGTAATGGTGTAAATACTGATACATCAAAATAAAATTTTTGCAACAAATAAATTATTAAAACATAAAAAAAGCCCTCACAACTTGAGGGTTTTTTTATATCCGTTTGTATACTCACCAATTGATGAAAAAATAGATGGTTAGTGGAGGTATCATTAAAAAATCTTACGTATCAGCTGCTGTCAACTCAACGTTTGATGCCCCTATCAACTAGTAAAAATTATATTAGATGTCAACATCAACCATAAAAAATCGGTTGAGCGTAGACCAGGCATAGGCTTGTAGAAATTAATATATTTTCAAGTGTTCATTTACAGGTTGGTGTGTCCACCAACCTACAAAAAAAACAGGAAGTGATGACTCCTGTCTATAAAATCGGCTTGCCAAAAACCAGGCCTCGGCTTGTAAAAATTAGTATATTCTCAAGTGTTCATTTATAGGTTGGTGTGCCCACCAACCTACAAAAAGAACAGAAAGTGATGACTCCTGCCTAAAAAATCGGCTTGCCAAAAACAAGGCCTCGGCTTGTAAAAATTAGTATATTCTCAAGTGTTCATTTATAGGTTGGTGTGCCCAACAACCTACAAAAAGAACAGAAAGTGATGACTACTGCCTAAAAAATGGGCTTGCCAAAAACAAGGCCTCGGCTTGTAAAAATTAGTAGATTCTCAAGTGTTAAAATGTATTCATTCTAAATTTTTAATAAATTTTATTTAAAAAATAAATATCTAAATATTGTGTTGATGCATTTTGTTTTTATAACTGTCCATCATGTTGTATCTTCAAAAAATAAAATTCAACATATGCAAAAAAGCCTTTTTTTATTAGTTAGTTTATCCATTGCAATTTCTTCATTTGCCCAAATAAATAAAAATATTAGTAGAGATAATACAGATAGTGTTTTATTAAGCAAAACAAAATACCGCAGTATTGGCCCATACCGTGGTGGTAGAAGCGGTGCAGTTTTGGGTGATACAAAAAATAAAAACACTTTTTACTTTGGTGCAACCGGCGGCGGCGTTTTTAAAACAATTGATGGTGGCAGTAATTGGAAAAACATTACTGATAAATATTTTGGTGGCAGTATTGGTAGTGTAGCCATTGCACCAAGCGATAATACAATTTTATATGTTGGCGAAGGTGAAGGAACACTTCGAGGAAATGTAAGTGAAGGGTTTGGAATTTGGAGAACAGATGATGGAGGTAGAACTTGGAAGAACCTAGGTTTAAAAAACACTCGGCACATAGTTCGTATAACCATACACCCAAAAAACCCTGATGTAGTATGGGTTGCAGCAATGGGGCATTTGTTTGGTGCCGATGAAGACAGAGGTATATATAAAACTATTGATGGAGGTAAAACATGGAAAAAAGTTTTATTTGTAAATAACCAAACAGGTTGTAGCGATTTAATTATGGAGCCTGGTAACCCTAGTGTATTATATGCTGGTACATGGCGAATGTTACGTACGCCATATAGCATGGAAAGCGGAGGTGATGGAAGTGGCTTATGGAAAAGTATTGATGGTGGGGAAACTTGGAAAAATATTAGTACAAACAAAGGTTTACCAAAAGGTAATTGGGGCATTGTAGGTGTAACTGTGGCACCTAGCAACACAGATAAAATTTATACTATAATTGAAAATAAGGATGGAGGATTATTTGTAAGTGTAGATGCAGGTGAAACTTGGACCTTGCAAAGCAGCGATAATAGCATTAGGCAAAGAGCTTGGTATTACAGCAAAATTTTTGTTGATCCTAAAAATGATAATAATGTGTATGCACTTAATGTAAATTTTTTAAAAAGTGTAGATGGCGGTAAAACATTTAAAAATATTAATACTCCTCATGGCGATCATCATGATTTATGGATTGATGCCGAAGATGGAAAACGAATGATAATTGCCGATGATGGTGGTGCACAAATAAGTTTTGATGGTGGCGATAACTGGAGTACATATATGAACCAGCCAACAGCACAATTTTATAGGGTAAGTACGGATAATCATTTTCCGTACAGAATTTTAGGAGCACAACAAGATAATAGTACTGTACGCATATTATCGAGAAGTGATGGAGGAGAAATTACACAAAATGATTGGCAACCTACTGCCGGTGCAGAAAGTGGATATGTAGTTGCTGACCCAACAAACCCTGACATTGTTTATGGAGGAAATTACAGCGGTTATTTATCAAGGTTAGATCATAAAACAGGAGAGAACAGAGCAGTTAGTGTGTGGCCAGATGACCCATTAGGTGCTGGCGCTGATGTAAGTAAATATCGGTTTCAATGGAACTTTCCAATATTTTTTAGTCCACATAATCCTAAAAAATTGTATGCCGG
>JANMAV010000002.1:0-3740 GCA_031360055.1 Ferruginibacter sp. | reverse complement strand
TAATTTTTCTTTCAAAATATTACATTTTACTATCAAATTTCTAAATCACAATCATGTAAATATTTCGTATAAAATATTTTTTCGTTCACAAAAAAGTTTAAAAAAATTACTGTAAATTATATTAATTTTATTTTTAAACTATTAGTATGCCTCCATTCCCCAAACCTGCCATAACATACAACGTAAATGTTCATAAGGAAATTCAAAATTTGCAAAATTATCAACTAAAAAAGCCAGATAGAAAAATTCCGAAAAAATTGAAATCTGCAGTTATAATTGCCACTTGGAATATTGCAAACTTTGGTGTTCAAAAAAGAGAAGCTGAGCACTACCAAATAATTGCCAATATGCTGCAGTGGTTTGATGTTGTGGCCTTGCAAGAAGTAAATGATAATTTAACAGGTCTCAGAGCATTACAACAACATTTGCCAAAAAACTATGCTGCTATTTTTAGTGATGCATCGGGCAATAATGAAAGAATGTGTTTTTTGTATGACACTAAAAAAATACAACTTATGGAAAAAGTTGGCGAAATAGCTATACCTGCGGAAGATTTAGAAGATATTAATTTACCCAATATAGAAAGCCCATTTGAAGGTTTTAGCCGTAGTCCATTTATTGCCACATTTAAAGCAAACAATGTAATATTTGCACTAATTAATGCACACAGTTATTTTGGTGATGATACTGAAATTAAGAGCATGGAAAGGCGAAGTTTGGAGGCTTATGCCATAGCTCGTTGGGCAGATTTAAGAAGGAATAGTAAGTACTGCTACACTCAAAATATTATAGCTTTAGGAGATTTTAATTTACCAAAAGTAGAACCAGGTAACATGGTGTACGATGCATTATTAGCAAGAGGTTTTGAATTACCTGAGCACTCTACAAAAATATATTCAAACATTAATGATGATATGCATTACGATCAAATTGTTTTTATGCCGGGTTTAAAATCTACCATAAAAAATAGTGGCGTTTTTGATTTTGATGGAGCATTGTTTTCTGAATTGTGGAACGAAAACAAACCAAACATTTTAAAAAATTATTTGAGGTATTATATTTCAGATCATAGAATTAAATGGGTGCAAATGAGCTTATAAAATTAAAAATGTATAACAGGCAATTAAACAACAAAAAGACAAATTGAGAAGAAAAGTTGCCTTAATAATACTTTTATAAATCCTTTAAAATCTGTTAACAAAACTTATCGTTTTTATAAAATGTCTATGGCAGCTTTCCGTTCTTCATTTTTTTTCTTAACAAAAGATTATTACCACTTAACAAAAGCAATAATCTACTAACTTTAATTTTACGTTAATTTTACCGTATGCAAAAAATTGCAACATTTATGATGAGTAAAAAAATATTACCAGTAATGCTAGTGTTATTAGCAGCAGGTTTATTTATTGGCTTTAAATCTTTAGGCAGGGCTGATAAATTTAATAACTATAGCGAAAATCCAAATATTAAATACGCTAAAATTTTACAATACGTTGGTGTGTTGTTAGAACAAGGCCACTACAGCCCTAAAAAAATTGATGATGATTTTAGTAAAAGCGTTTTAAAGCGTTTTGAAGAAGATCTAGATGGCGAACGCAACATTTTTTTACTACAAGATATTGAGGCATTTAAAAAATATGAATATAGAATTGATGATGAAATTCATGGTGCAGAAATTGTATCGTTTTTTGATATAAACAATGTCTATTTAAAACGCCAAAATGAAACATCTCAACTGTATAAAACAATTTTGGCAAAGCCATTTGATTTTAATGCAAATGAAAACATAGAGCTAGATCCTGAAAAGCTAACTTTTCCTACAAATGAGGTTGATCGTATGGATAGATGGCGCAAGCGTTTAAAATATATGACTCTAACAAAATATGCAGAGTTATTAGAAGATCGTACAAAAAATAAAGAAAAGAAAGACTATAAATTTAAGGCAGATACAACTTTGGAAAGAGAATCGAGAGATTATGTACGTAAGCAAATGGACAGGTACATTACTACCAAAAAAAATAGAGAAACGGTAGATGAAAATTTTAGTGTATTTGTAAATGATATTGCTGGAAGTATGGATCCTCACACCGATTATTTTGCCCCTATAGATTTAAGAAGTTTTAACGAAGGAATGAAAGGCAGTTTTTTTGGAATAGGAGCCTTACTTAAAGAAGAAGATGGTAAAATAAAAATTACCAGCCTTGTAAGTGGTATGCCTGCCTGGAAAAGTGGAGAAATAAAAGAGAATGATGAAATATTAAAAATAGCTCAAGGTAAGGAGGAGCCGGTTGATGTAACCGGATATGCAGTGCCAGATGCCGTAAAATTGATAAGAGGTTCTGAAAAAGGAAGTGAAGTACGGTTAACCATTAGGAGAGTAGATGGTTCAATAAAAGTAGTGTCCCTTTTAAGAGATGATATTGTGTTGGATGATACTTATGCAAAGTCATTAATTATTAATGGAGATCATAAAGTAGGTTATATTTATTTGCCAGAGTTTTATGCAGACTTTCAAAATCCTAAGGGGCGTCGTTGTGCTGCTGATGTAGCTGTAGAAATAGAAAAACTTAAAAAAGAAAATGTAGAAGGTATAGTGTTAGATTTGAGAGGTAATGGCGGCGGATCGTTGTATGATGTAGTGCAAATGGCCGGTTTGTTTATAGAAGATGGCCCAATAGTGCAGGTAAAAAGTAGAGACGATAAACCAAGTATTTTAAGAGATAGAGATAAAACAATACAATACACAGGCCCATTAGCAGTTATGGTAGATGAGACGAGTGCATCAGCCTCTGAAATTTTTGCAGCTGCCATACAGGATTATAAAAGGGGTATAATCATAGGCAGCACCAGTAGCTACGGTAAAGGTACAGTGCAGAGGCAAATACCATTAAACCCAGATGCTGAGAGTGCCCTATCTGCTGTTAAAAAAGTGGAAGATTTAGGATCATTAAAACTTACCTTACAAAAATTTTATCGTATAAATGGAGGTGCTACACAGCTTAAAGGAGTAACACCAGATGTAGTTTTACCTGATAGGTTAGAAAATTTAAAGTTTAGAGAAAAAGATAATAAATATGCATTGCCTTGGGATGAAATTGCCAAAGCAGATTTTACACCTTGGACAGGAAATGATTATTTAAGTACAGTAATAGCTAGCGCAAATGTAGAAACTGCAGCAAGCCCTAATTTTAATAAAATTAAAGAAACTGTACAATGGTTAGATAAGAATGCTGATAGGCAATACAGTCTATCATTAAAGCAATATTTGATAGAGCAAAAAGAACTTAAAGTAGAGCTTAAAAAAATTGAAGAAGCCTACAAACTTACCAAAGCTTTGAAGGTAAATAACCTAATATCTGATAGTGTAGAAGTTACAAAAACTAAAGAAAAAGTAGATAGGAATAAGCAGTTTGTAAAAAGGATTGGCGATGATATTTATGTAGATGAAACTGTGAAAATTATAAATAAAATGATTGCCAACGATAATATGGCAAAGAAAAATTAAGCAGTATTTAAATAAAAATGCCCTCAATATTTTGGAGGGCATTTTTTTTATTTTATAAATTCATTTTTGCTATATATAACACTTATGAAAATATTTTTATTTGCTTATTAATCTTTTTTTTACTCAAGTGATTTTAGCACAAGGTTTTAATAATAATCAAGATTACGATAAATCGGACTTAGACTTTTTATTTTCTAAAAGTGGAATTGAAGTGTTTAAATTTTCATTTTTATCA
>JANMAV010000284.1:0-14300 GCA_031360055.1 Ferruginibacter sp. | reverse complement strand
CACAAAAAGTTCATCATTTCTTTTAATAATTTGCCCTCTTATACCATCCCATTTCCATTCTGCTTGCCAATCTTCTTCTTTACCTAAATTAGCAACTGCATCATCTATGGCATAAGCTAAATAAAATGGATAGGGTTTTGAATCATCAGCATCAGTATGTTCTACACTTATCAAATCATTAAATGAAATATTTGCAGGGTTCCAATCTCCCATCAACCTATGAGCAATAATAGATGCTGATACTTGTGTATTTTTTGCAATGGCATTAACCATTATTTTTTGAGATACGCCTATTCTAAAACCACCCGTCATCAATTTATTGAAAACAAAAATTTCGCTTCTACTCATTTGCGACCAAGCATCTTGTACAAACTTTATTTTTACTTCATCATCATCCTTACTAATATTTTTTAGCAAAAGCATGTAATGGGCAAGGCTATTTTCATCAGTATCATTGCTATCTATATGTTGTTGTGGTATTAATAATGATATAGTTTCTGCTAAGTCGCCAACGGTATGGTAACATTCTTCAAACAGCCAGGGCTCTAGGTTTGCTGCATCTATACAGCTCTGCCTAAGTAGGGCACTATTTATTGATCGTTTTGGTCTTCTACCAGTAAAGAGTGCTATAACCCAAATTTTATCTTCAAGTAAAGCATCATTTAAATAACTAATTATTGCCTCTAACTTTGCATTTGCTTTGGTAGTTGTTGCCAACTTCATTATGAGCAATGCAAACCGTTTCATACTTTCATAAATTTAAGGGTGCAGTATTTCTTTGATTTCATTTTCATTTTCAAATTCGTTGTTATTGCCTATTGTTTTTTCTGTATCTTCTTCAGCAAGTGCTGATTCAAATTCTGTTTTTACCTCAGCAGCTTCTATACCTTGTTCATTTAAATACCTACTAAAACTTGCCTGAAAGCCATGAGTAGTATATACTTTTTCTGCTTCACAAGCTTTTACTGCTTGCAACAAACCTTCCCAATCACAATGATCACTAAGTGCAAAACCTGCATCAGCGTTTCTTCTACGTACGTTTCCTCTTACCTGCATCCAACCACTGCATACCCCAGTTGCGTAGGGTGTAAATCTTTTTATCCAAGGGCTACCTTCAGCACTTGAAGGTGCTATAACAATACACTCTTTTAATTCAGCTTTTGTGGTATCAGCCGTAATTTTTTTAATGTTGGGTAAATCCCATCCTGCTTGTTGTAAAGTTGTATGCACATTGTAAACTGCACCATGACTATAAATTGGTATGCCTGTTTGAGCAAGTGGTTGTAAAATACGTTGTGCTTTTCCTAAACTATATGCAAAAAAAATGCTGGCTTTTCCAGCAGCTTTATTTGCTGCTATCCAATTTTGCATGTCATTAAAAATTTGCTGCTGTGGCTGCCATTTGTAAATGGGTAAACCAAATGTACTTTCGGTAATAAAACTGTGGCATTTTACCGGTTCGTATGGAGTACTAATTCCATCATCTTCAATTTTATAATCACCGGTAAAAACCCAAATTTCACCTTTATACTCAACCCTTACTTGTGCACTACCTATTATATGCCCAGCCGGAAAAAATGAAATACTTACTCCATTTATTATTACAGGTTCGTTCCAACCTGCTGTTTGATATAGATTATTGCCTAACCGTAATTGCAAAATTGGTTTGGTAAAGCTGTGGCACAAATATTTTTTGTTTCCCCATTTGGCATGGTCGCTATGGGCATGGCTTATAACGGCATAATCAACGGGTTTCCATGGATCGATATAAAAATTGCCTTGTGCACAATAAAGCCCTTTGTTTGTAAACTGTATTAATTGCATGTAACGTTATTGTGTAATATTAACTACATAAACCGAACCATTTATAATATCTTAAACTAATATTTAGGCCAAAAATCTAATATGAAAACTTAGTTTTATTATCCCGAAATAAAATTAAATTGGATTAATACTATTTAACTTCGATATACTTCATGTATAATAGATGTGTAAAAATTAAAAGTGGTTGCTATGTCTGTATAACCAAACAAAACAACCACTTTGATAATTAATAAAAAATAATTTTTAAAAGACTATATTTCACAATTAATACAAATTGATATTGATTCAGTTTTAATTGGCCATTACAGGTAATACAAATTCTGTAGCTCCTAAAATTTTAATAGTAGCTTTTTTGTAATCTTTTTCGTCAGCTTTGTAAATATTTACAAACTGTTGTGGGTTTCTATCAACTAAAGGAAACCAAGTACTTTGTATTTGTATCATTAACCTATGGCCTTTTTTAAATGTATGTGCTATATCTGGTAATGCAAAAGTTACAGTTGTAGCTTTATTTGGTACAAATGGCTCTGGCTTTTCAAAACTATTTCTAAATTTACCTCTCATAACTTCCCCACGTACCAGCATTTCATACCCACCCATTGGGTAATTTAAACCATTACCTTTTGCATCGGCAGGGTAAGCAAAATCATCAGGAAAAACATCGATAATCTTTACCACAAAATCAGCATCGGTACTGCTAATTGCTGTGGCAATTTTTGCTACAACTTCTCCAGCAAGCGTAAGGTCGTTTTGCAGTATGTCTGTTTTAAAAGTAACTACATCTGGCCTACGTTCTGCAAAGCGTTGGTCGTCCGTCATATACTCTCTTGTACGGCGCTGATGTACATCTTCTGTGTAAGGAACAGGGTGTGATGGGTCGCTTACATATTCAGCAACAACAGCATTATTGTTATTTTTTGTGAATGATAAACTACCATTTGTATTTACATAAGCAGGTTTGATTTTAACTTGTGCTGGTGGCCAAGTTGGTAGTTTTTTCCAATTGTTTTCTCCCGTAAAAAATATATTTGCTTCTGCAATTTCTGCCGCTGTGCCTTTATTTTTTAAATAGTAATTGAAAAATGGCACTTCAATATTTTCTTGATAATATGCTGATGTATTGCTTAAAAATCTAGCATTGCCCAAATAACTACCTTCTCTGCTCCATTGGCCATGATACCAAGGGCCCATTACTATCTTGCTATTGGTTTGTGGGCTTTGTTTTTCATTTGCTTTGTAGGCATTCCAAGCACCCCAACAATCTTCTGCATCAAACAAACCACCTACCCAAAGCATAGCTGGCTTTACATTATATAAACCATTTCGAGCATTTCGAGCTTGCCACCAGGCATCGTAATTTGGGTGTTCGTACATTTGATGCCAAAATTTTATGCTGTCACCAATTAATTTATCTAAATTTTTTGGAGTGCCTTGCTCTAAATAAAACTTATAATTATCTTTTAGGGGGCTACTAAAACCACTACCATAATCTTTTGTTGGTTTTGGGTGAGGTTTACCAAATGTTGGGTAAAAGCTAAAGCCATCCATTGCAAAAAATGCACCGTTGTGGTGAAAATCATCACCTATAAACCAATCAGTAACTGGTGCCTGAGGCGATACTGCTTTTAATGCAGGGTGCCCACTCAAAGCAGCTTCTGTACTGTAAAAGCCAGGGTACGATGTGCCAAATACACCTGCATTGCCGTTGTTATTTTCTATATTTTTTACCATCCAATCTATGGCATCATAGGTATCACTTGCTTCATCAATCTCTAGTCCCTTTTTGTTTTTATTAAAGGGTCTCACATCTTCAAATTCGCCTTCACTCATATACCTACCCCTCACATCTTGCATTACAAAAATGTAATTTTCTTTTACGTAATTCATTCTATAACCTGACCATATTGCTGCAAATTTATCTTCGCCGTATGGTGCACAAGAGTATGGGGTACGTGTAATTAAAAACGGATGTTTTTCTGTTTTATCTTTTGGTATGTAAAATGATGTAAATAATTTTACTCCATCTCTCATTGGTATATACACTTCTTTTTTAGTGTAGTTATTCGCAAAATATAAGCTATCAACATTTTGAGCTGTGGCAGCAAAACTGAAGGTTAGAAAGCATAGATAAACAAAAAATTTACGCATGGTTACAATTTTTATTTGAACGTTAAATTTAATAAAACTAATTTGCTTTACATGAATACTGATGAACAAATTATACAACAATTTTTTACGTCTTTTAAAAAGTTAGATGCCGCTGCAATGAATGCTTGTTATAGCCATGATATTGCATTTTATGACCCTATGTTTGATTTGCTAAAGGGTGATGAAGTAAAAGCTATGTGGACGATGCTTTGTAAAAATGCAAAAGACTTTAGTTTAGAATTTGATAGTATTAAAAATTTAGAAGATGGATATTATACTACCAATTGGAAGGCAACATACCTTTTTAGTAAAACAGGAAAAAAAGTAGTGAATATTTGTACTGCACACATGAAAATTGAACATGGGTTAATAATTGAACATAGCGATGCTTGGAGCTTACACAAATGGGCTGCCCAAGCCTTGGGTTTTATGGGAAACGCATTGGGTTGGGCAGGCTTTTTTAGGCGTAGAATTAAAAATGATGCAAAAAGATCGCTATTGCATTTTATGGAAGAACAGCATCATTAAATAATTTTAATAATACCATTACTTATTAAAACTTAAATTTTTATTAGTAATTAGTAAAAAAACATACCCTTAAATTTTACAATTTTTGGTAGGTTTTTAGAAAATTATAGATGTCTTCCCAATTTTTAGAAGCTACTGAAATCCAATTGTTTTTTAACTCATCTACAGTATCTGTAAGTTCTGCTAAACCTCTTACATTATCTGGATTAAGCCAGAAGGCTTTGCAGTTAAGGTTTTTTGCAAATTGTACATCTGTTAATCTATCTCCAATTACAAAACTATTTTGCAAAGCAATATTGGGATTGTTTAAGTATTTTCCCATTCTTCCAATTCGAGGCTTACGTAGGTTTGATTGTTGTTCAGGCAAACTTTCATCAATTATTATTTCTTCAAAATGAATACCTTCACTTTTAAATACATCAATCATAAAATTTTGCGTAGGTAAAAACATGTCGTAAGTAAAAACATCTGTACCTAACCCATTTTGATTACTAACCATTACCAATTTAAAAGGTAATTCTGAAACAATTTTATGTAACCAAGTAATTACAAAAGGGTAAAAATGAAGTTTATCAAAACTATCAATTTGCCCTCCCGGAGGTGGTCCTTCTATTAAGGTACCATCTCTATCTATAAATAAATATTGCTGCATTGTGTAAATTAAGAAAGTGGCAAAATAGATAAAATTTTTTAATTACCATTTATCTACTGTTACTCCTAAGCCATTTTCAACAGAATATTGAATTACCCCATAGGTAAAATGAACGCTAGTACCAAAATTTTGGTTAAGAAGCAAAGTGCCATCCATATCTACAAAATCTACCATGGGCGCTAGCTGAGCAATAGCTGCTGTACCAATACTACTCTCATTCATACAGCCAATCATAGTTTTTAGTCCTAATTCTTTTCCTCTATTTATCATTCTTTTTGCAGGCGTAATACCACTGCATTTTGTAAGTTTAATGTTAATGCCGTTAAAGTAGCCAACACATTTTTCCACATCATGCTCACTAACACAAGCCTCATCAGCCATTAAGGGCAATATATTTTCTTTGTACAATATTTTCATTCCTTCCCAATCATCTTTTGCCAATGGTTGCTCCACAAATTCTACATCTAATTGTTTTAAAATAGGTATTTTTTTTATAGCTTGTTCAATAGTCCATCCTGCATTTGCATCTACTCTAAAAATTGCATTTGTATGTTTTCTCAGTTCTGCTACCATTTCTACATCACCATCAAAGCCACATTTAATTTTATAAACGGGCCAAGGTTTTTCATTCATTTTTTTTACCATTATTTCAGTATCTGCAATACCAATAGTGTAATCAGTAATTGGAGCTTTAGTAATATCTAAGTTCCATAATTTATGTAGAGGTTGTCGTTTCATTTTGCCATAAATATCCCAAGCTGCCATATCTAAGGCACAAACTAAAAATGGGTTGTTAGGAAACAGGTGGTGCAAGTAATGCCAATATCTTTCAGGATCATTTAGTGAAAACTTTTCAACAAAGTTTTTCTTTGCTTCTAAATCTTCTATCATTTTTTCAACCGTAATATCATAGTAAGTAATGGCTGGAGCTTCCCCATAACCAAACCAACCAAAATACTCCAAACGTACTACCAACGCTGGTTGCTGTGTTTTAGTACCCTTGGCTATTGTAAAAGGATATGTAAAAGGTAAATTTGTTTTTTTGTATGATAATTTTATCATTGTAGTAATTAGTTCTGTTATTATAAAAATCTGTAACCACGTAAAAATGATTCAATATCCATTTTCTTTTTGCCTTCTAACTGTAATTCTTTTACTGCTATGTAACCATCAATACAAGCAAAATGCAAATATGATTTTTTATCTGTAAGATATGTTCCAGCAGATTCATTTACATTTTCAAAAATAACATCTGCTGTAAAAATCTTTAACTTTTTCTCTTCAAAATTGGTAAATGCTGTAGGAAAAGGAGATAAGCCTCTAATTAAATTATTTACTTCTGCAACAGATTTATTAAAATTAATAATACAAGTTTCTGTAAAAATTTTAGGTGCATGTTTCAAATCAGCAACAGCTTTATTTTGTTGTGCAGTGGCAAGTATAGAGTTATTTGCAATGCCTTGTAATGTTTGTAACAAAAGGTTTGCCCCTACTTGCATAAGTTTATCATGAATACTGCCTGCGTTATCAGTTTCTTCAATTCTTATCTCGTCTTTTAGTAAAATATTGCCAGTATCTATAGCATGTTCAAGCTTAAAAGTTGTTACACCAGTAGTTTTATCGCCATTTATAATTGCCCAATTTATGGGTGCAGCTCCTCTATATTGAGGTAACAATGAGCCGTGTACATTTATAGTGCCAAGGGCTGGCATAGCCCATACAACTTCTGGCAACATTCTAAATGCTACCACTACCTGTATATCTGCAGCTAGGCTTTTTAATTGATCAATAAATGCTTCGTTTTTTAATTTTTCTGGTTGTAAAACTAATAGTCCTTTTTCAGTTGCATATTTTTTTACAGCACTTTGTTGTAATTGCATGCCTCTACCAGCCTGCTTATCAGGGGCTGTTATTACCCCAACAATATTACAGCCAGCATCTACTAATTTTTGTAAACTTGCCACAGCAAATTCTGGCGTACCCATAAATATTATTCGTAAGTCTTCAATTTTTTTTTGCACAAAATTTGGTTTAGTAAAAATCTCTATATAGTAAATACTTTTTACGGGTGGCTTTAAATTTATTTAAATCCTTGTCCCAAGTTTTTTTTATTTCAGCTTCAGTATAACCTTTTTTTATTTGTTTCATTAGCTCATCATTACCTGCTAACTTATTAAAAAAATTATTAGCTAAAAAAAAGCTATCCTTATTTGGAAACGCTGCGTATACATCAAGTAAGTATTTTAATTGAATTTTCCCATCAACTTTTTTTAAAACATCGGTTACACTTCCAGATAAATTATAGCCATAACACAATTGGTTAAAACATTTACTGAGTTTTGCTCCTTCATTAGGCTTTGGTGTAAAGGCATACAAATTTTTTGGTAAAAAAGGGTGTCCAAAAATTTGAAAAGGTTTGTCTGTACCTCGGCCTTCGCTAATTACAGTGCCCTCAAAAAAACAAGTGCTTGGGTATAGGTAAATACTCTGCATTTCTCTAAGGTTAGGAGATGGGTTTATGGGCAAACTGTATTTGGTATTGTGGTCGTAATTTTTACAAGTAATAACTTTTAATAAAAACGGAGTAGTAGTTTGGTTTTGTATACTATTTTTATATAAATAATTTTTGTTTGCTTGTGGCGATAATAATTTTTCTCCAGCAAGCATGGTTGCATATTCCCCTATTGTCATGCCATACACAATAGGTACAGCCTGCATACCAACAAAACTTTTAAATGCTGGTTTAAGTACTGGCCCATCTATATAAAAGCCATTGGGGTTAGGCCTATCTAAAATTAATAGTGGTATTTTGTTTTCTAAACATGCTTCTAACACATACTCTAATGATGATATAAAAGTATAAAATCGTACACCAACATCTTGTATATCAAACAAAACAATGTCTATATTTTTTACATCATCTGCCGTTGGTTTTTTATGGTTGCCATACAAGCTTATTACAGGTAGCTTACTTTGTTTATCTATTCCGTTTTCTACATGTTCGCCAGCATCAGCAATACCTCTAAAACCATGCTCAGGACCAAATATTTTTACAATATTTATGTTTAACTTTTGCAAAGTATCTACTAAATGAGTATTGCCAACCATGCTAGTTTGATTGGCAAAAATGGCTACCCTCTTACCCTTTAAAAACGGTAAGTATTGGCTTATTTGCTCAGCACCTGTTAAAACTTTTGTAGGTTTTGGTTGAGGCTGTGCTTGGGTACAGCATTGAAATATGGTGATAAAAATTATAGAAAAAAGTGGTTTTAATATCATGCACCAAAGTTGCATATTTATTTTATAGCAAAAGCATTGTTTTATTAATTAAATTACACCCCGAAAAGCGGTTAGCAGTTGGCAGTTGGCAATGGGTAGTGGGTTGAGGGCAGAGTGCAGTTGGCAGAATGCAAATAACAATTTAACAATAAAACAATTTAACAATTTATATTATGGTAAAAAATGGCGATGCAGTAACGGTACATTACACAGGCAAACTTGCCAACGGCGAACAATTTGATAGCTCAGTAGGTAGAGAACCTTTGGCTTTTACAGTAGGTGCAGGTATGATGATTGCTGGTTTTGATGCAGCTATGCCTGGTATGCTTGTAGGCGATAAAAAAACAGTAATTATAGCTCCAAAAGATGGCTACGGCGAAACTGATGAAACGGCAATTATTGAGTTTCCTAAAGAAAACGTACCGGCAGAAATGAAACTAGAAATTGGCCAAACACTTACCCTTAGTAATGAGCAAGGACAGCCTTTTCCTGTAGTTGTAAAAGAAATAAAAGATGATGTAGTTATTTTAGATGCCAACCATTTTTTGGCTGGTAAAGAGTTGCTGTTTGATATTGAATTAGTATCTATTGGGTAGTTTTTTATGTAAGTTATTGGGATAATGTAAACACGTTACCTTGCAATAATTACTATCTAAGATACTTTAAATGATAAAACGTAATTATTTCAAGTAAGGAAATGCAATTTAAAAATGCAAAAATGATACAAATTAATGAAGCTGCCTTAGTAGAAAGGTTTATGCGTTATGTACAAATAGATACCCAAAGTGACCCTGAGAGTAATACTTTTCCAAGTACTGAAAAGCAAAAAGATTTAAGCAGCGTATTGGCACAGGAGTTAATAAACATGGGGCTTAATGCAGTGGAGCTTGATGAGTTTGGTTATGTATATGCTACCATTCCGGCTACATCTACCAAAAAAAATATACCTCCCATTTGCTTTTGCAGCCATGTAGATACTGCACCTGATTGTAGCGGTAAAAATGTAAAACCAATTTTGCATAAAAATTATACAGGTTCAGATATTGCATTGCCCGATGATGCTACTCAAATATTAACCACCACTAAATCTCCTTATTTAATAGAACATATTGGTGGCGATATAATTACGGCAAGTGGTACTACATTGTTGGGTAGCGATGATAAAGCAGGGGTATCAATAATAATGCAGGCTGCTCAGTATTTAATAGATAACCCAAGCATTTTACATGGCGATATAAAAATTGTATTTACGCCAGATGAGGAGGTAGGTAAAGGTGTTGCTAAAATAGATATGCAAAAAGTAGGAGCCCAATTTGGTTACACATTAGATGGGGGAGAAGCAGGAAGTTTAGAAGATGAAAGTTTTAGTGCAGATGGCGCTACCATAACCATACATGGCGTAATAGCTCACCCAGGTTATGCTAAAGGCAAATTAAAAAATGCTATAAAAATAGCTGGTGAAATTTTAGATGCCCTCCCAAAAAGCGAATGGAACCCCGAGAGTACCGAAAAACGGGAGGGCTTTGTACACCCCGTATCGGTAAACGGAATTGCCGAAAAAGCAACCATTGGTTTTATAGTTAGAGATTATACAAGAGAAGGTTTAGCAAGCCACCACAATAGGCTCAAAAATATTGCTGAAACCATTGTTGCAAAACATGCAGGTTGTACAATGCAGTATGTGCAACATGAGCAATATAGAAACATGAAAGAAGTACTTGACCAATACCCACAAGTTGTAGCTAATGCAGCCGAAGCTATAAAGCGAACTGGCCTTACAGTTATACAAGAAAACATACGTGGCGGTACAGATGGTAGCCGATTAAGCTATATGGGCCTACCATGCCCAAACATATTTACGGGTATGCAAAATATACATGGCAAGCAAGAGTGGATAGGAGTAAATGATATGCTTAAAGCTGCCGAAACCATTGTGCATTTGAGTATGATATGGGAAGAAAATAGTTAGAACCCAAATTCATTAGATTGACAAGGTTAAAATGATCTTCTAGTTTTAAAATTTTTTAAATCATATGTATCATACAAATCGGTGTTCTTACACCTTTTTGTAATTTCTATAATCAAACAATCGTATACCGAACAGTTTTTCAGTTACCGTTTTAAAATAATCTTTAAACTTAAGTTTGTTTTTTGTGAGATCATAATTAAAAGTCCAATCTGCTTTGGCAATTAATGCTGCCATAACTGCTGGGTGTTTTAGCTTATATTTTGTTAAGTACCAAGGTTCGTTATCTCCATAATCTTTTGGGCTAATAATGTTGTTTTCATCAAATTCGCCTGCATGATAAATTTTATTTTTAAATGCCTGTTTTAGTTTCATTACATAAGGGCTTTGTACCCATCCATAATGCTGTATGTAAGCATTTACAGGCTTTACACAAAGTTTTTCATTATTGTTTTTCCTAAAACCCTGTGCATCTCTGTAGCTGTAAATATTTTTATTGTTTTTTACAATTCTTATTTCATGCCTATACCATTTAGCCTCTAAAGCAACATAATCATAACTGCCAAAAAAGTGGCGATAGTTACATAAAAGTCCATCTACTTTAGCATCATCTTTATATTGCAACAGGGCTTTTTTTATTGCAGCAAAACCATCCTCATGCAGCACTTCATCGCCTTGTATATATATGCACCAATCTGCATCAGCAGGTATGGCTTTAAAAGCTTTATCAGTTTCTGCAGCTAATAATTTCCCATTTTCTTTTAAGGTAAAATCCCACTCTGTATCTATAATTTTTATTTTTGGGCCAAGGCTTTCTACCAATGCTCTTGTACCGTCTGTAGAGGCTCCGACAGCAACAATTACCTCATCGCAAAGTGGCAAAATTGATAGTATTGCTTCGGCAATAGGATACTGCATTTTAACAGCATCTTTAATAAACGAAAAACCTACAACTTTCATTTGAGAGATTTTAATATCGTCAAAAGTAGGAAATGCCTTATCAAATAAATACTAAACCGAAACAAATTTAGCAATCTGTTTTTGAGTTTAAAAAAGGCTACTTAGCCTTCAACTATCAACTATATACTTTCAACATTTATCCCTACCTTGCTAAAAAAAACTAATTATTTATGGAACTTATAAAAGATTATTGGTGGCTAATACCTATACTAGCCATAGTTTCTAGCGGTTTATTTACCATTAACCAAGGTACTATTGGCGTTATTACCAGGCTGGGGAAATATGCAGGCATAAAAAGAGCAGGTTTAAACTGGAAAATTCCTTTTTTAGATCAAGTATTTAAAAGAGTGAGCATACAAAATAGATCGGTTGAGTTGGAGTTTCAGGCGGTAACGGTAGATCAGGCAAATGTGTATTTTAAAAGTATGCTGTTGTACTCCGTACAAAATGAGCAAGAAGATACCATACAAAAAGTTGCCTTTAAATTTATTAGCGAAAAAGATTTAATGCAGGCATTAATACGTACTGTTGAAGGTAGTATAAGAGCTTTCGTATCTACAAAAAAACAAGCAGAGGTGTTGAATGTACGAAGAGATATTGTTGAAAATGTAAAGGAACAGGTAGATGCTGCGTTGGAAAGTTGGGGTTACCACCTACAAGATTTACAAATAAACGATATTACTTTTGATGAGGCTATTATTATGAGTATGAGCAAAGTGGTGGCAAGTAATAATTTAAAAGCTGCCGCCGAAAACGAAGGACAGGCCTTGCTTATAACCAAAACCAAAGCCGCCGAGGCAGAAGGTAATGCTATAAAAATAGCTGCAGAGGCTGAAAGGCAAGCAGCACAACTACGTGGGCAGGGTGTAGCCTTATTTAGAGAAGAAGTAGCTCGTGGTATGAGTAGTGCAGCATCAGAAATGAAACAAGCTAATTTAGATACTAATGTAATATTATTTAGCATGTGGGTAGAAGCCATTAAAAACTTTGCTGAGTATGGCAAAGGCAACGTAATATTTTTAGATGGCAGTAGCGATGGGATGGAAAAAACAATGAGGCAAATAATGGCTATGCAGCAGTTACAAGAAAATAAATAATGATAATTTATACCAAAAAAGCCTCGTTTTTTTAACGAGGCTTTTTTGTAACTAGTAATTAGGTAGATAGAAATTACTGTTACTGTGAGTAAAATTAATTTGCAAAAAACTTACAGTGGATTAATAGAAAAATCATTAAAAATAAACATTAGAATTTTTCACACTACATAAACCAATTTTTGCACTAAAAATTCTACTTTTATTTGCCGCTTATCATTTTTTTTAGTCTCAATTATCTAAAATTAATTTGATAAAAAATTTAAAAATATATTTATAAATAATTGATATATAGTTTTTTATAAAAAATTATGTAACATTAATTTAATCTCTAAATTTTCCTATTTCGTTTGCGGTTAATAAAAAAGCATAACATTTTATTAACATCAATTTTTAATTTAAAATACATGTATTAATTTCAACGTTCGGTTAAAGATTTTATTGTGCAACCTTAAACCAACGTATTTAGTTGCTATTTAGTTTTTAATTCAACAAAAAAGATTTAAACCCAAATTTTAATTATGAAGAAAATTTACTTGATTTTAATAACTTTGCTTTTTGCAACGTTTATGCAAGCACAAACTACATTAATATCGCCAACGGGTGATGGTGGTTTTGAAAATGGAGCAACACAAATTTTAAACGGTTGGACAGCGGTAAACAGTGTTCAAAGTTTTTTTGTAGGCACATCTACAGTTACTGCACCAAGTGCTGGTACTAATTTGGGCTATACAAGCACAACATCTGGCTCATGGACACCAGGTACTGGAGCTAGTGTAGCACATATTTATAGAGATATAAACATACCACCAGGTGAAACAAATTTAACAATAACTTTAAAGTATAAAACCTTAGCAATAGATGCTACTTTCGATTTCTTGAAAGTACATCTAGTACCTACAACTACTACTCCAGTAGCTGGCATTCAATTAGCTACTGGTCAAATAGGAGCTAATACTGATGGAACAACTGTTTACGCTACTTACACATTTTCAATTGCTGGTGTAGCATCTGGCAGTCAAAGGTTAGTAATTAGTTATAGGCAAGATGGAGTAACACCCTATGGAGCTGCAGCAATTGATGAAATTACAGTTACATCAAAAGCACCTTCTATTATTAGCTCTAACACTAAAGGCGGCTTATGGAGTAGCCCAGCAACTTGGGTAGGTGGTGTAGTTCCTAATAACGATGATGTTGTGATTGCTGATGGTGCTATTGTAACTATTGACCAAGTTATATCTATAAGAGATTTAACTGTTGGTCAAGGTACTACAGGTATATTACAATGGAATGCAACTACTAATGCGTTAACAGTATCAAGAAATATTTTAATAAATGCAGGAGCTAATTTAAATATGTTTACAGCTGCTGCTACTCCAGCCTCTGTAACTTTAAATGCAGGTGGAGATTTTACCAACAATGGCACAGTACATGCTGGTGTAAGTTTTATAAATTTTAATGGTAATAATAACTCAGTTTTAGGTGGAAATGGTAGCTTTGTAGGAGGTATAATTAATCAACTATTTTATCAAAACTTAGGAAACAATACTATTAATACTACTCAAAATTTAATAACTAGAAGTTTTGCACATGGTGCTGGTTCCTTAAATACTAATGGTAAACTTAGTATAGATAATACTGCTCAAATATTTGGCTTACCTTTTAACCAAAAAGTATATGAAGTTGCTGTTACTGCAATGGGTAGTGGTTATTTATCCACTAATCCTCCTATTGTAACAATAGCTGCCCCCACAGGTACTGGTGTAGTGGCTTTAGCAACTGCAAATATAGATGATGCCACAGGTACACTAAGAAGTATTACCATAACAAATGCCGGCGATGGTTATCT
>JANMAV010000209.1:0-6286 GCA_031360055.1 Ferruginibacter sp. | reverse complement strand
CTTGCCCGTACCTGCTACATACATAATTGGTAAAGATGGCAAAATTAAATATGCATTTTTTAATGTTGATTATAAACAAAGAGCTTCTGTAAAAAATATTATTGAGCATTTATAATATACAAATACAGTCATTACGTTTTCAAAGAATGTTTTTCATTAATTGATAAATTATTTTTATCCCATTCAATTTTTTTAACAAAGGGTTGTTGTCTAACAATACAATCAGGCTTTGCACAAATGGCACAACTGTAATTCAAGCAGGCATCGGAGTGTACAAAAATTTCGAGGCTATCGCCATAGTTTTTACGAAGTAATTGGGCAAGGTCGTCAATCTCTTTATGAGCCTCATTTACATTAAAATACCAAGGCACTGTAAGGTGAGCATCGAGGTGTAAAACTGCCCCATATTTAATTATACGCAGGTTGTGTACATCTATCCAATTAACACCCCTATGTATGTTTAAGGTTTCTATAATTTGCTTTAACAGGGCCTCGTCGGTTTCATCCATTATGCCAGCAACAGAAGTTCGTACAATTTTATAACCAGTTATAGTTATTATAAATGAAAACAATAACGCTACTGCACTATCTATCCAATAAATATTGGTAAAATACATTAATATTAAGCCTAAAATAATACCTGCCGTAGTGTACGTATCGCTTATTAAATGTTTGCCGCTAGCTACCAGTGGTAAGGAGTTATTTTTTGTACCAATACCCAAACATATTTTGCCTGCAATAAGATTAACCAAAGCTGTAAAACCTACTAGTACAATACCATAATCCAGCTTTTGAGTTAACTGTGGAGTAAGTAAATTAGTTACAGCCCTATAAATAATAAATAACCCTGCTACTACTATTAATGTACCCTCAATAGCTGCCGATATAAATTCAACTTTTCCATGCCCATAAGGGTGATCAGTATCTTTAGGTTTTGCCGATACATACAGGCTGTAAACACCTATCAAACCTGCAACTACGTTTACTATGCTTTCCAATGCATCTGTTAAAATAGCAACAGAATTGGTTATATACCAAGCACAAATTTTTACAGCAAAAAGTACAATAGATAGTATTGCAATTTTTTTTTGAATAGATAAATTTTGTGTAGCAATGTTTGGCATAAGTATGTAAAAATCAAATATAAAAATATAAAGGCGTTTTGGTAATTTTACTTTAAAAAATTTCTATGCTAAGTTTACAATTTTCTCCATTTCCCGTATTAGAAAGTGAACGTTTTATGTATAGGGCATTTAAAAATGAAGATATAGATACTTTATTTGAATTAAGAGCTAACCCTGAAGTGATGAAATATATTGCCAGGCCAATTGCAAAAACAACAGACGATGTATTACCCGTTGTGCAAATGATGAAAGATAATGTGCTGCACAATAAAGGCATACCATGGTTTATAGAAGATAAAATTACTAATGAAACAGTTGGGCAAATAGGTTTTCATAAAATTGATGTAGATAATTATAGAGCTGAAATTGGATATTATTTGCTGCCTCAACACAATGGAAAAGGAATAATGACTGAGGCTATATATACTGTTTTAAATTATGCATTTACACAAACTCAAATAAACAGCATAGAGGCTAAGGTAGCACCTGAAAATGTGGCTTCATCTAAAGTTTTACTTAAAAATAACTTTGTACTAGAAGGGAATTTTAGAGAAGATTTTTTTTATGAGGGTAAATTTCTACATACGTATGTATATGTGTTATTAAAATCAGATTGGCAAAAAACATAATATTAAATTGCACCCCAAATTTCCTTAAATTTGCAGCCATAAAACCAAATTAATAAAATGAATTTTCAACTTAGCGAAGAACAATTAATGATTCAGCAAGCTGCCAAAGATTTTGCAGTAAATGAATGTTTACCAGGTGTTATTGAAAGAGATGAACATCAAACATTTCCAAAAGAGCAAATTGAAAAATTAGCTGATTTGGGTTTTATGGGTATGATGGTAAAGCCAGAATATGGTGGTAGTGGGCTTGATACGGTAAGTTATGTATTAGCAATGGAAGAAATTAGTAAAGTAGATGCTAGTGTAAGTGTATGCGTAAGCGTAAATAATAGCTTGGTATGTTATGGCTTGCAAGAGTATGCAAACGAAACACAAAAACAGCAATATTTAAAACCATTAGCACAAGGTAAAAAAGATGGTGAATTATATATAGGTGCATTTTTATTGAGTGAGCCAGAAGCAGGGAGTGATGCTACAAGCCAACAAACAACTGCTGAAGATAAAGACGATTATTACCTTTTAAACGGTACAAAAAATTGGATTACAAATGGCAACAGTGCCAGTGTATATCTAGTAATAGCACAAACTGATGTAAGTAAAGGCAGCAGAGGTATTAATGCTTTTATTGTAGAAAAAAAATGGGCAGGTGTGGTAGTTGGTGCTAAAGAAAATAAATTAGGCATACGTGGTAGTGATACCCATACAATTTTATTTAATGATGTAAAAGTGCCTAAAGAAAACCGTATAGGTGAAGATGGCTTTGGTTTTAAATTTGCCATGAAAACTCTAGCTGGTGGCCGTATTGGTATTGCAGCTCAAGCACTAGGAATTGCTAGTGGTGCATATGAGTTGGCTTTAAAATATAGTAAAGTTCGTAAAGCATTTGGCACTGAAATTATGAACCATCAAATTATTCAATTTAAGTTGGCCGATATGGCAACAAAAATTGAATGTTCAAGAATGCTTTGCTTAAAAGCCGCTTGGGAAAAAGATAAAAATATTGATTATACCCTTAGCAGTAGTATGGCAAAAGTTTTTAGTAGCGAAACCGCTATGTGGACAGCTACTGAAGCAGTGCAAATACACGGTGGATATGGTTTTGTAAAAGAATACCATGTAGAACGTATGATGAGAGATGCTAAAATTACTCAAATTTATGAAGGTACTAGTGAGGTACAGAGAATAGTAATTGGTAGAAGTATTTTAAAGTAGATAGTTAGATATGAGTTGTTAAATATGAGATGTTAGATTTAATAACTACAATAGTGAAATTTTAAAAGTGCAGGCGGTAAAACGGGTGCACTTTTTTTATTTAATTTTAGTAACAGAATAATTAACCAAAAAACCAATTAACCAAATTCCCAATTCCAAACCAACTACTCAACCAAACATTAAATGAGCATCATCCAAATAAACGATTTATACAAACGCTACGAAAATAATTTAGTGCTTAAAAATATTGACTTAAGTATTGAAGCCGGTCAAATTGTTGGGTATATTGGCCCTAATGGTGCTGGCAAAAGTACTACCATAAAAATTTTATGTGGTATAATAAGCGATTTTGAAGGCCATATAAAAGTACTTGGTTTAGATGTAAGAAATAATGCAATTGCCATTAAACAAAAAATTGGGTATATACCTGAGCAAGCAGCATTATACGAAGTGCTTACCCCTATGGAATACTTAAAGTTTAGTGGCAAATTGTACAATATGGCTGATGAAAAAATTATTAAAAAAGCAAATGAATTATTACGGCTTTTTGATTTGCATGATAAAGCTAATGATAGAATGACTGGCTTTAGTAAAGGAATGAAACAAAAAGTTTTATTGATTAGTGGATTAATACACAACCCAGAAATAATTTTTTTAGATGAACCATTAAGTGGGCTTGATGCAAACGCTGTAATTTTAGTAAAAGAAATTTTGGCACAATTAAAAACGGCTGGTAAAACTATTTTTTACTCATCACACATTATGGATGTGGTAGAAAAAATAAGCGATAGAATAATAATAATAGATAAAGGAGAAGTACTAGCTGATGGAAGTTTTGAAAGCTTAAAAGCAAATGCCCACTTAGGTTCCTTAGAAAATATCTTTACATCGTTAACTGGCGGTGGTGAGCAACATCAACATACAGCACATGATTTTATTAATGTTATAAATAGCTAAAATGGATACAATTATCTTAAAATTTGTATTATTTTTTGCCAAAACATTTTTAAAAAAAGATGTAGATTTTGAGCAATTAAAAATAATTACATCTACCAAAATTTTGATGGACAGAAGGCGTATCAGAGTTTCTATGAAACAAAAACCTTCAAAAAAAGAACCCAAAAATCAAATACTAGTATCCCAAATTATATATGCCATATTAGGCATTTTTGTAGGAGCTATTATTTTTTACACCAAAGATTTAATAACTAGTATGATTTTAATACATAGTTATATTCTTTTTATGATGGCCATGACTTTAATAACTGATTTTAGTACAGTTTTGTTAGACACTACCGACAATCAAATTATATTACCAAGACCAGTATCAAGCAAAACATTTTTCATATCAAGATTGGTACATATTTTAGTTTATTTATTACAATTTACTGTTGCACTTTCATTATTTCCTATAATTTTTTCGTGTATTCAATTTGGCATTTTAGTAGGCATCGCAACAATTGTAACAGTATTATTATCAGTGGCAATGGCTGTATTTTTTACCTATTTATTATATGGGCTAATTTTAAAAATTAGTACAGAGCAAAAAATAAGAGAAGTAATAAATTGGTTTCAAATTGTATTAACTATATTTTTTGCCGTTGGGTATCAAATTATACCTAGGTTAATTGATTTTAACAACCTTTCAATTGGTAATACAATTCATTGGTATTCTTATTTTATTCCCCCATATTGGATGGCTTATACTTTACAAACTATACAGCAACTTACCCTTAATAAAACACATATTATTATGCTATTGCTAGCATGTATAGTACCTGTTTTTACGTTTTGGATAATGATAAAATTTCTTGCCCCATCATTTTCAAAAAAAATAGCCTCAATGGGCAACGCTAGTACACAGCAAAACATACATGGCAATTTAATTATTGAGCAAAAGAAAACTTTGGTAGATAATTTATCAGCAAAAATATGTAGCAATAAAACCGAACAATCTGGTTTTGAATTAACCTGGAAAATGATGGCAAGAGATAAAAGTTTTAAAGTTCAATTTTATCCCAGCTTAGCATACATTTTAGTATTTGCTTTTATTTTTGTTTTTAATAGAGGCGAAAACATTAGTGAAATTTGGGCAAAATTAAATACTACAAAAATGTATCTATGGTTTGTATACTTACCTATGTTTACCATAACTTCCGCTATTGCTTTAATAGCAACAAACGAAAATTTTGCAGCATCATGGATATATTTAAGTAGCCCATTACAACAACCAGGCAGCCTTATTAGTGGTGGATTAAAGGCTATTTTAGCAAAATTTTTTATACCAATATTTATAGTACTATTTGCATTTGGTTTATACATTTGGCAACTCCCAATAATTGATGACTTTTTGTTAGGATTTTTTAATAACATACTAATATTTTTGATCATATCTCATTTGGGCAAAAGTTATTTACCATTTAGTATGCAACCAAACGTAAAAATGCAAACTGGTAAATTTGTAAAACTTATACTGCAAGTTTGCATTATTAGTGTGCTAGTTGGGTTACATTATTTAGCTACCAATGTACCATGGTTAGTTGTAGCAGTCATCCCTTTTTCTATCTTCAGTTGTTATTGGTTATTTAAAACTATACAACAATATAACTGGAGTAAAATTGCTTCTTAGAGTAAGCCAAGCCATATATTTTGTAAAAGCTTTGCCATATCTTGCAGTAACCTATGTTTGTAACACTTACAATTATAAAGTATAAAACCAAACACATTCCATTAGCATTTTTTGCAATGGCATTACATAGGCTACCTTTATATTTTAATAAAAGTATATTGTTTTATAAATTAATGGGTACAGGTAAAAATGGCACTTTCGATAAAGTGCCTGACCTAAAACAATGGGCAATTTTAGCTGTACACATAAATGATTATGAACCAAATGTATCTTTTACAAAACTGTATGGTAATTTTATAACCAAATGGTTTACATTTTTTAACTGCCAAACAAACACATATTTTTTAAACCCAATTGAAGGCCATGGCCAATGGGATAATAAAAAACCATTTGGAGTGTTGCCTCCAAAAACTGCCTACGAAGGGGAAATAGCAGTGTTAACAAGGGCAACAATAAGAATTAATAAATTGAAATATTTTTGGCAACAGGTAGCACCTGTGGCTGCTCAAATGCTACAGGCAAAAGGGTTTGTAACTTCTTATGGTGTGGGTGAAATACCATGGATTAAGCAGGCTACTTTTAGTATTTGGGAGAGTAAGGCTGATATGAAAAATTTTGCTTACAACTCTGCACTGCATGCAGAGGTAATACAAAAAACTAGAAAGCAACAATGGTATAGCGAAGATATGTTT
>JANMAV010000130.1:0-5918 GCA_031360055.1 Ferruginibacter sp. | reverse complement strand
AATTAAAATATCTCTATAGGATTGGCTACCATTGTGCAAAGTGTACCATTGGTGTTGGGTATTAAGCCCTAAAAAACCATGATTTTTAAAAAATCTTATTAAAGTGGTAACAGGAAATTGTAGCATATCTTCCATTGGCATACTCCAAACAGCAGCGCTCATGGGTATGAGATATTTATACAACATATCATTACTATAGTTAAACTCTGTTACAAATTGTTGCAACGTATATTTTTCATATGTAGGATTATCTAAAATAGCTATGGCTTCTTTATTAAACCTAGTAATTTGCAAAAGCATTTTGATGTACTTAATTTTAAAAATGTTTTTGCGTTGAGCAAATACACCATTCAAACCACTGCCACAAAACTCAAGGCCTGTTTGTGTATGTTGTACACTAAAGCTCATATCACTCTTTTTTACTGGTGCATCAATTTCTTTAAAAAGGTTGCAAAGGTTTGGATATGTTTCATAGTTAAAAACCATAAATCCGGTGTCCATAAAAACATCCTTTCCATTTTCTTCAACAGTAATTGTATTGGTGTGGCCACCTACATAATTTGCCTTTTCAAAAATAGTAATGTTATATTTTTTTTGAAGCAAATGAGCTATACCCATGCCTGCAATACCTGTACCTACAATGGCTACATTTTCCATGTTTAGTTTCGTTAAGTTGATGCTATAATATCAATTTGTTTCCTAATGTAGCATCTGTTATCAAGCTTACCAAAATAGCTTTTATGGTTAAAAGCAATCATATTTCAATTAGCTACCGATTGTAAAAATTCCATTACAGCATATGTGCACAGCTGGCCTGCTGGCCCATTAAGGTTATAATCACAACCATGAGTGGCAAAGGGAATTGATAAAAAATAATTTGGAACCTGCAATTCATTTAATTTTTTTTGCAGATGCAATGCATGTGTGTATGACACCAATGGATCTATTGTACCATGAATAATTAATGTTGGTGTAGCATTTGTTTTTGCTTGATGCACTGCTGAGCTTTCAATAAACTTTTCCGGCACTTGTTCATATTGTCCACCAAAGTAATCATCATAAATTTTATTGGTATTTAATACTTTTTTACTCACCCTTACTTGTGCACCCCATACCATATCAGCAGGGCCATAATAACTTACTACACCTTTTATATTTTTGTATTGTAGTGTATAAGCAGCACACAAAGCTATTTGAGCACCTGCACTACGGCCAAGTAAAATAATATTATTAATATCAATATTATATTCAGCTGCATGTTTGGTAAAAAAATCTATCACAGCTTTAGTATCTTCTACCGGGGCAGGGGCTTTGTAAGTTGGCGCTAAACGATAATTTATTGCAGCTACATTATAACCTTTGGCAGCTAAATAACTATTTAATTCGGGAAGTTGCTTACTATCGCCACTTTGCCATGACCCTCCATGTATTGTGATTATAAGTGGGGATGGTTTATTGTTTTTAGCAGCATAAAAATCTGATGTAAGGTTCGTAGTATCTACTATTTTATAGGTTACTATTTTAAAAGGTTCTCTTACATTACCTCTAAACATATTAAAAAAGCTAAAAGCTGTTGGAAGATTACTTGTATTTTTTTTAGCAAAAATATTACTGATGTTTTTAGCCATATCATTACCTACTCTATACCCTGCTATAATGGGTAAACTAAAAATAATAAAAGCCACCAAACTACTTATCATTATTGGCCAATGATAGCTGGTAGCTTTTACCCCAAAGTAAAACAATATTGCTGCTAAAAGCATGGGTACGTAGGGGAAATTAGTTAGTGCTACCGCAACCTTCCAAGTAAGATTTGTAGGTGCTTTACACAACACTAACATAGCAATTAAAACAAATAAAATGGAGATAAATAGTTTTATCATTGAGGTGGTTAACGAATATTATTTTTTATTTTTTCAAGTTCTTGAATATCTAATAAATCTTTTAGCCTTCCAGTAGCTTTTTTGCAAGTAATTAAATGATTGTAATGCAAAAAAGGAATTTGCATTTTTTCAATTTCTGCTATAACAGCATATTTATAGCATTCATCAAAATCAACATTTTCGAGCCCTTTCACTGATGTCAATACATCTAACGGAAAACCAAAATTCAATTGAAAGCTTGTCCAACCGGGAATAAAATCCATTGTTTCAATCACTTCATAATCTCCTGATCCTTGCTCTAATAATGCAATTCTCAAATTTTTCCTATTTTCTAATGTATCATCTATCCATACATTTATATCTTTTGTGGCTCTATTGTAACCATGCAAATTTGTTGCAAAACCACCTATCATTACATACCTAACATTATTTTGATTTAAGTATTTCCATAACGATAAAATATCTTCATCTAAAATATCCATAGCCTATGTATTTGGTATTATTGGAGATGAAATTATTTTTGCATTGCTTATCATTTTACTTATTCTAATCAATTTCATCATTGTTCTAAAACGTTTTTCATACGTTGTGTTTGCAGCTTGGGTAAGCCTTTCATTTTCAAGAGCTTCGGCAGATGGGTAAATGGTATAAGGTTTATTTTGCATGGTATAAATTTACTATATTTATTTTGCCAATAAAAGTAGATAATTATTCACTCCTTAAAGAGATCTGAATACAACATCTAACGACTGTATTTGATTGCATTAGTTTCTCTTTTTGCTTAGCACTTTTACTGAATAATACTAACAAAAAACTAAACAAAACTACATGTAAAACTTCAGCACAATACCATCTTAACCTAACACTTTTTTTCAAACAAATAATGGCTCACAATCCACTCTTCGCCATTTTTATATTTCCATAGTTCGGCACAGGCCATGTAAAATATACGCCAATATACCCACCATTTTGTTGCTTCATATACACCATAGGTTTGCTCAAACAAAGGCATAATTTCTTTTTTGTGAACATCCATATTTTGTAGCCATGCTTCACTTGTTTTTGCATAATGCAATCCACTTACATGCCAGTGCTTACTAATGCTTAGGTGTTGGTTAAAATATAGCAATAAATCATCGCTTGGCATTATACCACCTGTAAAAAAATATTTACTCATCCAATCACTTTCGTCTTTTATTTCAAATTTATATGCTACTGTTTTATGTGTAAATATGTGTACAAATAGCTTTCCTTTGGGCTTTAAATGATGGGCAACTTTTTGCATAAGCAATTCATAGTTTCTCATGTGCTCAAACATTTCAACTGAAACTATTCTATCAAATTTTTTTTCAATTTCAAATGTATTTATATCAATTGTTATTACTGTTAGGTTTGTAATTTTTCTTGTAACGGCTTGCTCATCAATGTAAATTTTTTGTGTTCTTGAATTTGAAACAACTGCGAAATTACTTTTTGGATACTTTGCTGCCATAAACAATGATAATGAACCCCAGCCACAGCCCAGCTCTAGTACATCTTGCCCATCATGCAAATCTGCTCTTTGGCAAGTAAGTTTAAGCATATCTGCTTCAGAAGTATCAATATTTTCTACTCCATCTTTCCAATAACCACTACTATATTTTAAATGCTTTCCCAGGCAATATTGGTAAAATTTAGTAGGCACTTCATAATGCTGTTGGTTTGCATCGACAGTGTTTATAGCTATAGGAGAATTTTTTAACTCATCAATTAAAGTCATTAATTGCACTTGCTGTAGCTCTGTATTGGCAAGAGTTTCATCTTTTAAACGTTGTGCAAGTAATCGGCGTATGCCAAAGCGTATAAGGGTATCGGGCAGTTTATTTTTTTCAAGTAAAGATTGTAGAAACATAATTTTTTAGAACACTGATTTTTTAAACTTTAAATGGATTTTATACAGTAATTAGCTTTAGTGATTAATTTTACTTGTTTTAAAATGCTTACATGAAAAATATCTTAATCGTACACATTTTATAAAATCATACAAATCAGCGTTCAATTACATTTCTAACTTTTTAAACCAAGGTATAAACATACTTGTAGTTTGTTGGTATTTTTTATAAGCTGCTGGTTTCGATTTTAATGCCTGCTCTTCAGTCATTGGTATACCGGTTACTTTAAATAATAAGTAACCAATGCTAAGTGGGCTTATTATAGCCCACCATCCAAAGGGAGAATTTATTGCAAAAATAAAAACACCAATCCATAACATTAATTGAAAAAAATAATTTGGGTGTCTACTGTAATTCCAAAGCCCAGCTTCACAAACTTTACCTTTATTTGCAGCATTTTGTTTAAAGTTTTTAAGCTGCCAATCTGCAACAGCCTCACCCACAATACTTATTAGCCAAATGGCTGCCCCCACATATTCTAACCAACACATTTGTTCATTTGTATTTATTCCAATAATAAAAAATGGCAATGCAAGCAATACATTGCTAAAAGCTTGCATCTGAAAAAATATAAAAAACTTTACATTAAGATGTTTGGCCCAATCAATTCTTAATTGTTTATACCGGCCTTCTTCTTCTTTAATGTGGCTAAATATCCGTTGGCTAAGGTGTAGGCATAATCTCAAACTCCAAATTAAAGCAAGGCTGCATACAATAGCTTTACGTAAAATAAAACCATTAGCATGAATGAATATAAATACAGCAATTAATGCAAAGTTTATAGTCCAAAAAGTATCTACAATACTAAAATTATTTAATTTCTCGGCCCATATAAAAGCAAATGTCATTAGTATACAAATGGCTACTAATGCTATTAATGGAAGTAAAATTAATGGGTGCATATATTTTAATAAGTACGTAAATATATTATATAGCAATTAAAATAATCAGATATTATTTTCTTGAAAAAATACCTTTTAATACATCGTCATCTTTTTTTAAAGTAAAAAGCTGTACTAATATATAAGCTAGAGTGGCAATGCTACCTAACAAACAAAAAACAATAATCCAGCAAATTTTTGCCAAAATTGATTTTTCTTTATAACAAACCCAGAGGCTCAATACAAAAACATTTGCATAAAAATCCCAAAGTGTAGCTTTCATCCAAGGCACTTTACTTAGTGCATCCCAATTATCAAATAACGGAGTGAGTTGTTGAGTGGTAACTACCGTATAACACATAAATAAAAATGCAAAAGTGCAAATTATTTTTAATATACTTAGTGTCATACCTTTCTTAATTTAATAATATTAAGTTTATGTAGCAGCATTATTATTGGGTATGAAGGATCAAATTCAAACCACTTACGTGCAAAATTAACATTGTTTGGGCTTTTATGGTGGTTGTTTTGAAAAAGTTCACCCATCAATAAGAAATCCAGTGGAAGCGAATTTTTACTGTGGTCATTATTATCATAATTACTGTAACCATATTTATGACCACACCAATTTACAATTGCACCATGTACAGGCCCCATAAAAAAGTGAATAGGTAGCAAAATAAAAACCCAATAGTTTGTAGCAAAATACCAATAAAATAAAAAATAAAGTACACCAAAACCAATACGAACACTCCACATATTGCTTATTTTATCCAGCCAAGGCCATTCAGGGTAGTCACCTCTAAAAGCTTTATCAGGTTCAACTTGGTGCATGGCATACTGCACATATATATCTTTTGTATGCATAGTCATTTGCCAAACATCTTTAAAAAAATGGGGGCTGTGTGGGTCATGTTCGGTATCGCTATACGCATGGTGCATACGGTGCATTATGGCATAAGCACGAGGATTTAAAAAAGATGAGCCTTGAATTAATACAGTAAATCCATAGAAAAATCTTTCCCAAAATTTATTCATAGTAAACATTTTATGGGATGCATATCTATGCAAAAAGAACGTTTGGCAAAATAGAGATAAAAACCAATGTGATAAAAAGAAAATTAATACAGCCATAAAAAATTATTGAATTAAAACAACATACGATTTTTTGCGCTGCAAAGGTGAGTTAAATTTAGATTATTTCATCATTTAGTTATAAAAAT
>JANMAV010000160.1:0-6527 GCA_031360055.1 Ferruginibacter sp. | reverse complement strand
ATGGTAATATTAGCTTCATTACAAAACTAAAAACGATGTTTAAACAACATTTTATTGCATTATAAGTTCAATGTAATAATATTAAAAAAAAATATTTCATCCTTCGCTAAACCCCCATTTTATTGAGTTTTTGGTAAAAATGAGTACGTTTAAAATTTTGTAAAACGGATTGTTACCATACATTTGCAACCTCAACAAAATAAACTCAATATGTCAGTAACTACCATGCCTGAAACAGCTATTGATGTTTTGGCAAACACTGGTATTAATGCTACCCAATCCGTACATTATCAGGAAACCCCAGCAACACTATCAGCACAAACTGTAAGCCTTGGCCAAGGTGTATTAAATGATACAGGTGCCTTGCTTATAAACACCGGTGAATTTACCGGCCGTAGCCCAAAAGATAAATTCATTGTGAAAGATGAACTTACTAGTGAAGCGGTACATTGGAATGATTTTAATATTGCCATTACACCCGAAGTGTTTGATAATATGCATAAAAAAGTTGCAGCACATTTATCTCAAAAAGAAATATGGGTTAGGGATGCTTATGCTTGTGCAGACCCTAAGTATAGGATTAATATAAGAGTTGTAAATGAAAATCCTTGGAGTAATTTGTTTGCTTATAATATGTTTTTGAGACCTACAGAAGTAGAGTTAAAAAACTTTGAGCCAGAATGGACCATTATGCAAGCTCCCACTTTTAGAGCAGATGCTGCAACTGATGGTACAAGGCAACATAATTTTGCTATGGTAAGTTTTACCAAAAAAATGATTTTAATTGGCGGTACTGGGTATACAGGAGAAATGAAGAAAGGCATTTTTACCATTCTTAATTTTATACTACCTCACCAAAAAAATGTTTTAAGTATGCACTGCTCTGCAAACGTAGGTGCCGATGGAGATACAGCTATATTTTTTGGCTTAAGTGGTACTGGTAAAACTACACTAAGTGCTGATCCTAAACGCAAATTAATAGGTGATGATGAACACGGTTGGACAGCAGATAGTGTATTTAATTTTGAAGGTGGTTGTTACGCTAAAACCATAAACTTAAGTGCAGAAAACGAACCTGAAATTTACAATGCTATACGGCCAGGAGCATTAGTAGAAAATGTAGGATTTATTGAAGGAACAAATAAAATTGATTTTGCTTACAAGGCTATTACAGAAAATACCCGTATTAGCTATCCTTTATCTTTTATTAGCAATGCTTTGGAACCATCAATTGGTAAAACACCAAAAAATATCTTCTTTTTAACAGCAGATAGCTACGGAATTTTTCCACCAATAAGTAAGCTTACAGCTGGCCAAGCCATGTACCAATTTATTAGTGGTTATACAGCTAAAGTTGCAGGTACTGAGGCTGGGGTAAAAGAGCCTTCAGCAACATTTAGTGCATGTTTTGGGGCTCCATTTTTACCATTACACCCTGGAAAATACGCTGAAATGTTAGGTAAAAAAATGACAGAGGCTAATGTAAATGTTTTTATGATAAACACAGGCTGGAGTGGCGGACCTTATGGAGTAGGTAGCCGTATGAAATTAGCTTACACTAGAGCCATGATTACTGCGGCGCTAGAAGGAAAATTGGATAATGTAACTTATGAGGCACACCCAGTGTTTGGTATGCTTATGCCAACAGAATGTCCAAATGTACCTAGAGAAATTTTGAACCCACGTAACACTTGGGCAGATAAGAATGACTATGATGCAAAAGCAAAAAATTTAGCAGCACAATTTGTAAAAAACTTTGAAAAATATGCGTCTGGTGTAAGCGATGAAATAATTGCTGCAGCACCAAAAGTTGATTAATTGATATTGATTAATATTTTACAACACCCCTAATGAGCCATATTGTTAGGGGTGTTTTTTATTAAAATAATAATCAAATATTAATAAAATTATCTCCATTTACTAGAGCTCAAAAAGTCTCTCTTCGGGAGATTTAGGGGACTACTTTTTACCTATATTGCATAAAATTACTGTAATGAAATACCTTCCACTCAATCCATCTATATTCATACAAAATCGTAAACGATTTGTAAATAAACTAACTAAAAATTCAATAGCCATTTTTAATAGTAATGATGAGTTACCAACTAATGGGGATGCTATACATAAATTTAAACAAAATTCAGATTTATATTGGCTTACCGGTATTGAGCAAGAGGATACTATGCTAATATTTTTTCCAAATAATCCTGATGCTACTTACCGAGAAGTATTAGTAATTGTTAGGCCAAATGAAATGAAGGAAAAGTGGGATGGTCATAGATTAAGAATTGAAGAAGCTAAAGCAATATCTGGAGTACAAACTATTGTTTATGTAGATAGTATAGATGCTATGCTGCAACCATGGATACATTTAGCTGAAAATATATATTTGAATACAAATGAAAACGATAGGAAAAGTAATATAGTAGCAGTTAGAGATTATCGCTTTGCACAACAAATGAAAGATCGTTATCCGCTGCACAATTATAAACGTAGTGCACCAATTTTAAAAGAATGTAGAGCCATTAAAACTGCTGAAGAAGTTGAGGTAATACAAAGGGCCATAGATATTACTGATATTACTTTTAGAAAACTATTGCAGTTTATAGAACCAGGTATTATGGAGTATGAAATACATGCCGAGATAATACATTCTTTTCTTAGCCAAAGAGCTACAGGAGAGGCTTATGGTAGTATAATTGCAAGTGGCGATAATGCACGTGTATTGCACTATGTAGAAAATTGTAGAGAGTGCAAAGATGGCGATTTGATATTGATGGATTTTGGTGCAGAGTATGGTAATTATGCCGCTGATCTTACCCGAACTATACCTGTAAATGGTAAGTTTACCAAACGCCAAAAAGAAGTATATAATGCTTGTTTACACTTGCATAAATATGCTGCAAGTATTTTAATACCCGGCATTAGCATTGTAGATTATACTGAAAAAATTGGTGATGAAGCAACCGTAGTTTTTCAAAAAATTGGGCTATTAAAAAAAGAAGATATAAAGAATGAAAACCCTGCAGATAGGGCATACAGAAAATATTTATATCATGGCATATCTCATCATTTAGGAATTGATGTACATGATTTGGGTACACGTACCGAACCAATAAAACAAGGCATGGTTTTTACTATTGAGCCAGGCATTTATATTGAAGAAGAAAAAATGGGAATCCGTATAGAAAATAATTTTTGGATAACTAAAAACGGCAACAAAGATTTAATGAAAAACATACCTATAACGGTGGAGGAAGTAGAGGCGTTGATGAAAAGGAAGAAAATGCAAATGAGCAAATGAGAAAATGTGCAAATATGCATTGTGCTAATTAGCCAATGTGATAATATGCTAATTTTTTAAATTCATCTCAACAAAAAAAATTGTTACTCTATTACTTATTAATTTAGAACACAAGCATTTTAAAAATAACTTACACATTTGAATATTAATTGGCTAATTGGCTAATTATTAAATTAGCTAATTAGCAATTTATGACAAAGCAGATACCTAACATCTTCACCCTCCTTAATCTAATTTGTGGCTGTATTGCAATTGTGTTTATACTGCAAAATGGTATAACTTTTCAAAATACGGCTGAAGGTATTCAATTGATAAATTTATCTCAAAACTTGTGCTTAGCCTCACTGTTTATAGGTATTGCAGCTGTGGTTGATTTTTTAGATGGCTTTGTAGCAAGGCTCTTTAATGCATCGTCAGAAATGGGAAAACAGTTAGATTCTTTGGCTGATATAGTAAGTTTTGGTGTTGCACCATCCATGATTATTTATCAATTTTTACGGATGAGTTTTTCGGGCAATGAAGATGGGCTAAATACCCCTATGTTACTCTTGTTTCCAGCATTTATAATTGCTGCAGCAGGTGCTTATAGGCTTGCAAGGTTTAATCTCGATACTGCACAGCAGTTTGGTTTTAAAGGAGTGCCAATACCAGCTGCAGGCTTGTTATTGGCAAGTTTACCACTTATTTATTGGCACAGCAACAACGAAACAATACTTAGTATTTTACAAAACAAATGGTTTTTATACAGCCTTATTTTGGTTGTTAGCTGGCTTATGGTAAGTAAAATGCCGCTAATGGCCTTAAAGTTTAAAAATGTATTAGTAAAAGATAATTTACCAAAATATATTTTGGTAGGCTTTGCCATTGTAGCTGCTATATTTTTACAATGGTTGGCAGTACCAGTAGTTTTTATAGCCTACATTATTTTATCTTTGGCTTTCAAAAACAAAGCGATATGATTTTTTCTATACAAATAAAAGTAATGCCCCTAAAAAACTTGTTAGATCCTCAAGGTAAAGCTGTATTAGGTGGGCTTGCAAACCTTGGTATAACTGGCGTAAACGATGTACGTATAGGAAAGCAGATAGAATTAACTATAGATGCTGAAAACGAAGTACAAGCAAGAGAAAAAGCCGACGAAGCCGCTAAAAAATTATTGGCAAATGCGGTGATGGAAATGTATGAGATAACAATTGGCTAATGTGCTAATGTGGGAAAGGGAAATGTGCAAAAATGCAAAAATACCAATTGGCAAATGTACAAATAGGCAAATGTGCAAATAGGCAAATATACATAATCAAACTCTTTCCCAGTTTTTATGAACTTTGCATTTAAAACATTATTAATTATTCATTAAAAATCATTAATTATTAATTATCCATTATAATATTATCCATTGCTCTACATCGTTCCCACTCCCATTGGCAACCTTGCCGATATTACTTTTAGGGCTGTTGAAGTTTTAAAAAATGCCGATTTAATATTGGCTGAAGATACTCGTACCTCATCAGTTTTGCTTAACCATTATAACATTAGTAAGCCATTATCGCCTTACCACCAACACAACGAACACAAAATTTCGGCACACCTTGCTACCCAAATGGTTGCTGGCAAAAACATTGCCCTGTTAACAGATGCTGGTACACCTGGCATTAGCGATCCGGCATATTTGCTTATACAAGAGTGTATAAAAAATAATATTGAAGTGCAGTGTTTACCTGGTGCTACAGCTTTTGTACCTGCCTTAGTAAACAGTGGTTTACCCATGAATAGCTTTTGTTTTGAAGGTTTTTTGCCACTAAAAAAAGGCCGCCAAACTTTTTTAAAACGTATGGCTGAAGAAAAACGTACTATGCTTTTTTACGAAAGCCCCATGCGTTTATTACGTACCCTAAAAGACCTTGCCGAATACCTTGGTACTGACCGACAATGCTGTGTTAGCCGAGAACTTACAAAAAAATTTGAAGAAAATAAAAGAGGCACCTTACAAGAAGTATTTGATTATTTTAATGCCAAAATAGTAAAGGGAGAAATAGTGATTGTGGTAGGAGGGAGGTTGAGTAAATAGGTTGGATTATTATTCAAAATATTTGTTTTCTTATCTATGTAAATGGATTTTTAAATTATTAGGGACAAGCTCCCCTCTCCTCAGGAGAGGGGTTGTGGGTGAGGTCAAAATAAACGTGGCACCTTACAAGAAGTATTTGATTATTTTAATGCCAAAACTGTAAAAGGAGAAATAGAAATTGTGGTAGGAGGAAAATAACATCATGGTGAATGCATTTACAATAAAAAATGCCGGGTAAAACCCAGCATTTAATGTATGTTTTTAAAGAATTATTAATTTTTTAGTGTAATCGTTCTTAACTCTACTTCCTTACCTTTTCTGATTTGAATGTTATTTACCGTAGTATCTCTGTATCCATTTTTACCAATGTATTTAACGCTGTAGGTACCTTCTTTTAAACCTCTTATTTCAAATTCACCATTGTTAGCTGGTAATGCAGTAGCAGAGTCTGTACTGTTAAAAATTTTTACAAATGGCATGGCTTCTCTTGGTAAAACTTTGCCTTCTACTTTGCCATAGCCTTTGTTTGAAAATGCTTTTAAATATGGCTTTAAATAATATCTACCATTTCTAAATTTAATTGATTCACACACATCAAAATCTATTCTTAAGGCTTTTCTGTTGTTACCCATGTCATCTTCATCTTCATCATGAATTTTTAAATAAGCATATTTATTTGAACCTGCTAAAAATTCTAACGGATACCTAATTCCATTTTTTACAACGGCATTGTTTGTACCTAGAGTTAACCTTATCTTTCTAATATTACCTGCTATTGCAAAATCTGTAGTAAGTAATGTATCTATACCATTTCTTAAACTAAGTAAATTATATATGCCAGGGGTAAACTGTAAAGTATCCCATTTGCCATAATTATCTTTGTCTTTATTATCATCATCTTCATCAGCATCTTCATTATCACCATAATCGTCATCATTTTTATTTTTCGAACTATCTATTTTTACCTCTATAAATTTAATATCAACAAAAACGGAATCATAATCACAAGGATCGTCTGATAAGTATACCGATAGTTGTTGTGCACCTTTTGGAGCAGTATCTCCATTTAAACTTTCTTTTTGGCAGGAAATAACAAAAAGTGTTAGTAAAACTCCTACAATAATTATGGAGGAGTTGATTTTTCTTAAAGTTTTC
>JANMAV010000134.1:0-5709 GCA_031360055.1 Ferruginibacter sp. | reverse complement strand
GAAAAAGCAAAAAGAAGCATTGGGGCTTTAAGCCCCTCTACAGTTAGTGCTCTGTTTGGATTGACATCGCCCTCAAAAATGATACAGTATGAAAACTAAGTAATAATACAATTAATTAGTTTTATAACCACAAGTTAATTTTTTGTTGCTATCTTAATTGTGGGTACAGTTATTACATTTACATAATTTTTACATTAACCTTAAGGTTAAAGAAAACATCTTTTAAAAAGTTGTTTTCTTTTTTTGTGCCTACAGCAAAATTGGGTTTAAATTTGTGAAACTTTATAAAATAAAAAGCCATAACCAATATGAAAACAATACTTGTAACTGGCGGATGTGGCTACATTGGTGTACATACCATCACTGATTTATTACAACACAACTACCATGTAATTAGTATAGATAATAATAGCAGAAGTAACGCTGATATGTTAGTTGGGGTTGAAAAAATTACTGGTAAATCTGTACAAAACTATCCTATAAATTTATGTGATAAAGAAGCAGTAAGCGCTGTTTTTACCAAACACCCACAAATAGCTGGCATTATACATTTTGCCGCTTATAAGGCAGTTGGAGAATCAGTAAATGAGCCAATTTTATATTTTGATAACAACATAAATTCTTTAATAAATATTTTAGCTTGTGCAGAAGAATTTGGAGTAAAAAATATAATTTTTTCTTCATCGTGTACCGTTTATGGCAACCCAGATGTTGTACAAGTAACTGAAGATACTCCTCAAAAAAAAGCAGAATCTCCCTATGGCCTTACAAAACAAATGGGTGAAAGTATAGTAGAAACTTTAGTAAACAAAGGCGTAATACAAGCCGTACTGCTGCGTTATTTTAACCCTGTAGGTGCACACCCCAGCAATTTTATTGGTGAGTTACCCATTGGTAAACCTCAAAATTTAATACCCGTAATTACCCAAACTGCTATTGGTAAATTGCCACAAATAACAGTATATGGTAATGATTATGATACCCCTGATGGAAGTTGCATAAGAGATTACATACACGTATGTGACATTGCACATGCTCACACATTAGCCTTACAATTTATTGAAAAACAAACAGTTCATAAATGCCATATTTTTAATTTAGGTACAGCTAAAGGGTACTCTGTATTAGAGATAATTAAAACTTTTGAAAAAGAAAATAACGTTGTACTAAACTATAGTATTGGCCCAAGGCGTACTGGAGATGTGGTAGCCATTTATGCCAACAATGAAAAAGCAACAACAGTATTAGGATGGCATCCCACATATAATTTGGCTGATATGGTTACAACCGCTTGGAACTGGGAGCTAGCTCTACAAAAAAAGAGCATCCAAATTAAATAGCTACTCTTTTATTATTTACTCTCCTACAATATCGGCTTTTCTTTTTGGCCTAAATTTTCGGGGATTGCTTCCATCCATTTGCACAATTACTGGGTAAAACTTGCCCAACACATCTACCAATTCAGTTTGCTTAGCCATTACAGCATTAATATCTTTATAAGCAAAGGGTGCCTCATCAAGGCCACCACCAATTAATACCGAAGTGAAATAGCATTTAGTCCAAAGCTTTTTGTTGTCTGTATAATACCAACTATGATTTTACGCCTGCATTTATAGGTTCATTATAGTAAGCATCATGTGTAATATTGGCCAATGCTTTTAATGATACGTTTTTTAAGCTTACAATTAAAGTGTAATTGATTTGTACGTAAAGTTTAATTTACTGTACAACTTTATTTGCACAACTGCTGCTTGCAAAAGCTTCAGGTTTAGCTTTAAATGCAAAGCCCATACCCTGTATGTAACCCATAGCTTCTTTTAGTGCATCATTACTTTTAAAATTTGGATTTGTGTTTATATCAGCATGTACTTCCATATCAATATTATATTTTGTAAAAATGTTACAAAGAGCATAGGCAACTTCTATACTTTTTGCCACCTCTAACAACATCCTTTCTTTAATGTACATTTTCTGTTTTGTAACTTCATTTCGTATATACATAAAACCTCCTTTGCCTTTTCTCACAAATACAATAACTGTTGCAAAGTCAGTTTCCTTTCCTTTTACTTGGCTATCTGTACCAATGCATACCTTTAGCATATTGCCATCTGCAATTTCTCTTAATACAGTGGCCTGTACTTCATCTTCTATACTATCAGTAATAATTTTTCCGCTCAATTTCCTCCATACATGTGGCTGTTCCATTTTTTTTGATTTAAAATTTTATAATCAAATAGTATAGTACTAACTTAATTAATATTATTGATAGTACAACACTATCCTACTTTTTTAAAATTTTAATACGTAATGTGATAACTTAAATTTAATATCTCTTAAAGGCATAATGAAAAATTGCTCTTTAAAATTTATGTTCAAAAAACAAAAAAAGTATAAAAAAGTAGCAACCCTATTGCATCTCACAGGGTGTGCTGTTGCCTTTCTTTTCTGCATAATTATTTTATATGTTGGGCATAAAAAAACCCAATCATTTTTTCAATACGATTGGGTTTTTATTATTAGTTTCTCAAATGATTTTACTCATTAAGCATCCAATAATGCAATCGTATATTACTTGCAAAATTTAGTAATTCAATTTTTTTAAAACTATTGCTAACGTTCTTTAAATTGTAAAATGGTAGAGCCGATAATAAATTTATTTTTAAAGTAGATGCTAGTTTATTTTTTTTAAACATGATTTATTATAAGTTATTAATTTTGTTTTAAATGTTTTTTATGCTAGCATTTGCTAATAATCAACATAAAAAAAGCCCCGCTGTTTTAGGCGGGGCTTATGTTATAGAGAATTAGTATTGTAACTATTCATTTGAATAACATGCACCACCTAAGTAACTATCAACTTTATTATTAAAGATTGTTGATAATATTTTATAAAGATTGTTGCTTTGCATATTTTAAAATTTGTTTACTATTTTTTGCGATGCAAAGATGAATTAATTTTTTTGTAACTATCAAATTTATTTTTTAAAAGATTTTTGATACTTAAAATAATTGAATTGTAAATGAAATATTTTGAAAAGGTTTTAAGAAAAAATGTTTAATATTTTAAATAAAATAAAGCATTATTCTTTAAGTTCATTTTTAAAAAGAGTTTTCAAAAAAGTAAAGTAAAATACTTGCTATGCAATTATTCATACAAAAATTACAAATAATAAAATAAAGTACATTAATCTTCAATATCTTTTTTGTTTGTAAGCTTTACAAACGCAGCTCTTTTTGGTGCAGGGAAAATTGTTTCATCACCCTTTATAGCATACCATAATATTTCATTTATTTCTTTGTCAGGCACTGCATCTACTTCAGCAAAATTCATTTTTTCACTTTGCCTTTGCCATTTATTTTCAGCAATATTTTTATCATTTAAATTTATTAGCGGACTAATAGCGGTAAAAATATTTGTGTTGGTTCTGTTACTAAAACAACGATACATTGGGGTAGCTGCAGCATCATATTGAGACATAGATGGTAAGCCAAGAATTAACTCAATTGTACGTAACATACTAGCGGTTGAATACATGGTATGATCTACAAAATTTTGTTTTACATAACCTCCGGCCAAGTAAGCTGTACTTCTATGTGCATCTATATGATCTGCTCCATTTTGAGCATCATCTTCCAAAATAAAAATGGCAGTTTGTTTCCATATTTTTGATTTGCTTAAATGCTCAATAAATAACCCTACTGCATAATCATTATCAGCTACAAAAGCTTGTGGTGTTGGCCTACCCTTACGTAAACCTTCGGTGTGGTCATTACCAAAACGTATACTATTAAATTGTGGTACTTTATTTATTGCTAACAAACTATCAAAATCTTGTTGCCATTGGTAATACCTGCTAGTATCTTTTACTGATAAATCATACCCGGTAAAATATGTGCAAAAATTGTTTTGAAGAGAAGGAATATTTGCTTTGCCATCGTCTGCAAATTCTCCATAAGTACGGTAACTAACATTATTGCGTTTACAATTATCCCAAATAAAACCAGCCTTATTGTTAGCAATTGCCCTATTTCCTTCAGCATCATAACCTCCTCCCCTACCTCCATAACTTGTTGGCCAAGTTTTTTCTAAGTAGTCAGTAGCGTATGCACCCATGCTCCAATTGTGTCCATCTGCACTTACCTCGGCATCTACATAAAAATTATCTAGCAAAACAAAATTATTGGCCAATTTATGTTGGTTTGGAGTAACTTTTTCGCCAAATAAAACAAGGCTTGTATCTCCATTTCCTTGTGGTAAATCTCCTAATACCTGATCGTATGTTCTGTTTTCTTTTACAACATAAAAAACATATTTTATTGGAGAAGTATGTACACCAACTTTTGTAGGTATTGGATTATCTTTTTCACCTTCAGCAATATTTTCTTTAGTTTTTGTATAAGGCACATTGGCATAAACAGCAGCCGAAAATATGCTTAGCTGTTTAACACTTGGTTCATTTATTATACTTAAAGTACCTTTAAATAAACCACCTATATATTGTACACCTATTGGTTTTGAAGTATCACCTTTTTGATAAATTACAGCCTCTCTGCTGCGTAATGGGTTAGGGCCATAAGGGTTTGCTTTAGATGAGTAACCTTTGCCATTTGCAACAAAAATTTTATTATGTATAACTTTTACATTTGTTGGGTACCAACCTACAGGTATAAATCCTTTTGCTTTACTATTTCCTAAAATGGATACATCAAATACAGCCAAGCAATTATTATCTGCATTGGCTATATACAAAGTTTTTTGGTTACTGCTTAATGCTAAAGCATTGGTAGTACTACCACATGGTGCATTTGAAAATAAAGCAGCATGTAAAGTTTCTATTATTTTTTTAGTTTTAATATTAATTACAGAAACTGAATTATCGTTTGCATTGGCAACTAACAAATGGGTATTTTGATTATTTAAAATAATGTCGTTAGGGTTATCGCCAACTTTTATTTCAGTTTCAATTTTTTTTAAAGTTGTGTTAAAGAATAATACTTTATTACAACCCCAACAGCTTATATACAACATTTTTTTATTGTTGCTTAGTACACAACTATACGCCTCTGCTTCTAATTTTATTTTATTTAAAACTGCTTTGGTATTAATATCAATAATGTAAAGTGTATTATTTTCTTTAGTTATAACATACATCAAGTTGTTTATTTCATCTACATCTAAACCCGATGGAGAAATATTTTCTTTAGGATTTTTGCTTAATAAAATAGTATCGGTAAGTATTAATTTATTTTGTACAATATTATATTTTAAAATACAATTATTGTTGCCTCCACTTACATATAAGTGCTTTTCATTTTCACTAAATTTTAAGCCGTACCAAGCTTTTGGTATTGTAATTTCATGTAATTGAAGTTCATTTTTTGCATCAAACAATTGTATTGTTTGTGTGCTTTGCCCATTGTTTGTAACAGCTGCATATTTGCCTGTTTTACTTACTGCTATATTTAATGGCAAATCTCCCAATGACAAACTTCTTCCTGCGGGAGAGAGATGCCATCCGTTTGGAAGTTGAACTTTTGTTTGTGCATTAACTGAAGCAGTGCAACAACTAATTAGCAACGCAATCATTAAATATCTCATATGCTCTTATTTATTTTTTATTTGCAAAATTTTCTAATGTACTTAGCAAATGTCAACCTTTCTTTAATTTATTAATCACTTGAATAAGCAAGGGCTGTGCTTTGCATTCT
>JANMAV010000125.1:0-4979 GCA_031360055.1 Ferruginibacter sp. | reverse complement strand
AATTTTTTCATTTTTAAATTAATATTGCACAAACTTGGTATAAATTTAAAACGTTACTATAGTTATAATTTATTTAAGAAATAATTCATTTTAATAGGATATATAATTAATATATGGCAAAAAATTTATTGATAGTTGAGTCTCCTGCAAAGGCTAAAACCATTGAGGGTATTTTAGGAAAAGACTTTGAGGTAAAAAGTTGTTTTGGCCACATTAGAGATTTGGAAAAAAATGATATGGGTATTGATGTTAAGAATAACTTTTTACCTAAATATATTGTACCTGCCGATAAAGATAAGGTGGTAAAAGATTTAATAAGCTTAGCAAAAAAAAGCCAAGAAGTATGGTTAGCCTCCGATGAAGATAGAGAGGGAGAAGCTATTAGTTGGCATTTAGCGGAAGTACTAAAACTTGACCCTAAAACCACTAAAAGAATTGTATTTCACGAAATTACTAAACCTGCAATTCTGAAAGCTGTTGCTAACCCAAGGCTTATAAATATGAATTTGGTTAATGCTCAACAAGCACGTAGAGTTGTAGATAGAATTGTGGGTTTTGAGCTTAGCCCAGTATTGTGGAAAAAAATTGGAATGCAAGGTGGCTTAAGTGCAGGCAGAGTGCAAAGTGTAGCTGTGAAACTAATTGCTGAAAAAGAAAGAGAAATTAATCAGTTTAGCCCGGTAAGTAGTTTTAAAATAGAAGCCTTACTAGCCGCTACTGATTTAAATAATAAAACAGTTGTATTTAAAGCTGAAGGAAATAAATTTAATGACCAACAATCAGCTGAAGAGTTTATAAAAACTTGTATAAAAGCAACATACATTGTTAAAGATGTACAGGTAAAGCCTGGCAAACGTACACCAGCAGCACCATTTACAACATCTACCCTGCAGCAGGAAGCCAGCCGTAAGTTAGGTTATGGAGTAAGCAAAACAATGTTACTTGCACAAAAGTTGTACGAAAGCGGAAAAATTACCTACATGCGTACAGATAGTGTAAACCTTGGCGAAACTGCTATGGATGCTATTACTAAAGAGATTAACAGCAGTTTTGGTGAAAACTATGTGCAGGTTAGAAAATATAAAAATAAAAACGAATCTGCACAAGAGGCCCATGAAGCTATACGCCCTACGTACATGGAAAACAAATCAGTAGCTGATGTTGATTTAAACAGACTGTACGAATTAATTTGGAAACGTACTATAGCCTCTCAAATGAGTGATGCAATTTTTGAAAAAACAACAGCAAAAATTGAAATAAGCACCAATAAAGCTGAATTGACAGCTTCGGGTGAGGTGCTAAAATTTGATGGTTTTTTAAAAGTATATATTGAAAGTACAGATGATGAGGAAGAGGAAACTAGTGATGATGATAGTGTAAGTAGGTTGCCAAACTTATCAGTAGGCCAAGCTTTAGGATTTAACCAAATGACGGGCAGTGAAAGGTTTACAAGGCCAGGAGCAAGATATACAGAAGCATCTTTAGTAAAAAAATTAGAGGAGTTGGGTATTGGCAGGCCCAGTACCTATGCCCCAACAATATCTACCATTGTAAAAAGAAACTATGTTATTAAAAAAGATAAAGAGCCCACTCAGCGTACAGTTAGGTTAGTTACTTTAAAAAATGATGTAATTTCTAAAACACAAACCGATGAAAATACTGGGGCTGAAAAGGGTAAACTTTTTCCAACCGATTTAGGACTAGTAGTTACCGATTTTTTGAGTGAGCATTTTAAAAGAGTAATGGATTATTCATTTACAGCAAATATTGAGCAAGAGTTTGATAACATTGCTGAAGGTAAAATGCAGTGGAGTAAAATGGTGGGTAATTGGTATACGCCTTTTCATGATGGTGTAGAACATACGTTGGAAACTGCTGAAAGAGCAAAAGGAGAAAGAATATTAGGCATAGAAGAAGGTACAGGTAAACCCATAAGTGCCCGTATGGGTAGGTTTGGGCCTATGGTACAGATAGGTGCACAAGAAGATGAAGAAAAACCTCGATTTGCAAAACTTACTGCTAGCCAAAGTATAGAAACTATTACCCTTGAAGAAGCTTTAGATTTATTTAAACTTGGTGCTCCATTGGGAGAGTATGAGGGCCAAGATGTAACGGTGGGTGTAGGAAGGTTTGGCCCTTATGTAAAGTTTGGTGAGGCTTTTATTTCTATGCCAAGAGGTGAGCAACCTGCAAATGTTGATATTAATAGAGCCATACAAATTATTGAAGCTAAAAAAGTAGAAGATGCACCTATAGCTATGTATGAGGATAAGCCGGTTACAAAAGGTAAAGGAAGGTTTGGCCCATTTATTAAGTGGAATGATATGTTTATAAATATACCAAGAGCTTATAATTTTGATACCCTTACCCAACTTGAATGCAATGAGTTGATAGAAAAAAAGTTAGAAAAAGAATCAAATAGAATTATACAGCAATGGGATGCTGAAAAAATATCGGTTGAGAATGCACAGTGGGGGCCAATTATAAAATTTAATAAAAAGAAATACAAAGTAATTGGTACTGGCAAAGCTGGCAAATTTACTATAGATGAGTTAGTAAGTATTGATATTGATTCTATTAAAAAAATGATTTTGCAACAAGACCCTAAAGCTTTTGATAAAAAGTTAGCTACTAAAAAAGCAGTACCAAAAAAGGCGGCAACTAAAAAAGCAGCAGCCAAAAAATCTGCCTCTAAAAAATAACACCAATGGTACAGTTACATTATTCACTTACAAAGCAAGATTATGTAGCCTACTTTGTTTTTGTGTTTTGGGAAGCTGAATCTCGTAAAAAAGCTAGGGTAAAAAATATACTTAAACAAGTTGGGCTCTCGGCTCTGTTTTTTTGTGTAATGACATATACTAGTGGTTTTGGAAAATTTAGTATTCCCATATTAACTTTATTATTTTTGGTAAGTTTTTTGCCATTTATAAGTGGTAAAGGCGATTTAGAAAAACAAGCTGAAGATATTGCAAATGACCCCTTAAATGCAAGTATTTTTTTGCAAAATTTACTTACAGCTACTGATACTTATATACATGTAAAAAACGAAGTGTTAGATGCTAAATATACCTGGAAAGCCATATCTAGTAAAACTGAAAACAGCCAGTATTATTTTTTATTTTTAAATGCTTTTGAGGCCATCATAATTCCAAAAACTGCTTTTGCAAACCAAGATGAGCAGCAACAATTTGAAAAACTGATAACCAAAAATATCAGTTTGGAGGCAGAGATAAATTACAATTAAAAGTACATGCAGGAAAGTAAAGAAATACAAGCTTTGTTAAAACTCATAGATGACCCTGACGATGACGTGTACGAAACGGTGAGTACTAAAATTATATCATTCGGTAAGGATATAATTCCCAATTTGGAACATTTTGGCGAAACTGTTGATAATACACAGTTGCAAGAAAAAATTGCCCTTTTAATAAACGAATTACATTTTACTGATTTAAAAGCTGAGTTTGAACAATGGGTAGCCAACAAGCCAGATTTGCTGGCTGGTGCCATGTTAGTGGCTAAGTTTGAGAATAGCCATATAGATACCAGTTTAATTTTAAAATCTATAGAAAAATTAAGACGAAATGTGTGGCTAGAGATGAATATTTACCTCACTCCTATTGAGCAAATGAATGTGCTAAGTAGTATTGTGTATAGCTATTACAAACAAAAAGGGCTCGAAATTAATTACAACGAAACCGATGGCTTTTTAATAGATAAAACATTGTATAACCATGCTGGTAATAGTTTTGGGAATGGTATACTGTTATTAATTTTATGTAATTTGTTAGATGTACCTGTGCATGCAATAAGCATACCTCAACAATTTTTGTTGGCTTACTTTGATATGCAGTTTGAACTTTTAAACCCATCAAAACATGCATCAGAAAAAATAAAATTTTATTTAGACCCCTTAAACGGGCAATTATATTCTCATAAAGATGTTGAATTGTATTTTAAGAAGCTTTCCGTGCCTCCTGTGTCTACATTTTTTAAGCCATTAAGCAATGTTGAATTAATAGCTGCTTTATTGCAAGAAATTAGTAAGTGTTATAGCAGCGATATTCATTACCACAAAAAAAATCAAATCAACATATTACTTCAAATATTATTGCCATGATTTACCACATAACTACATCAACCCAATGGCAAAATGCAGTACCAATCGGACATTTTGAAGAACCATCTTTACAAATAGAGGGGTTCATACACTGCAGTACAAAAGAGCAAGTAAAAGGAGTTTTAGAACGCTATTATGTTGGGCAAAAAAATTTGGTTTTATTACACATAAATGAAGAAAAAGTTATAGCATCAATAAAATTTGAATTAGCACCTTCTGTTAATGAGTTATTCCCTCATATATTTGGTAGCTTAAATACTGATGCTGTAATTAACGTTCAGCCCATAGATGATGATAGATCAATTGAATTACAATTTTAATACAATTTAAAAAGTTGCAATTTCAATTTAAAGTATCTCTTTCTATTGGGGTAGGTTTACTCATTGGTGGGTGTCCCCACCCACCAATTTTTTTAAACATTAAAATAGATATAATTTGTTAGGTTATACTCACTTGCTTTTAATGGTGGGAGACGACACCCAACATTAAATGCATTATTTAATGTGTATGATTTGTTAAATTATACTCACTTGCTTTAAGTTAGTGGGTGAGTACACCACCCCTTGAGTTTCACTTATTGGTGGGTGTCCCCACCCACCAATTTTTTTCACTTATTGGTGGGTGTCCCCACCCACCAATTTTTTTGAACATTAAAATGGATGTAATTTGTTTAGTTATACTAACATGCTTTTTGTTGGTGGGTGAGGACACCAACCATTAAAGGCAAAAATCTTTTTATTTTGTGGGTGAGGATACTAACCATTAAAGGCATTATTTAATAGGTATAATTTGTTAATTTATACTCACTTGCTTTAAGTTAGTGGGTGAGTACACCACCCCTTGAGTTTCACTTATT
>JANMAV010000121.1:0-2939 GCA_031360055.1 Ferruginibacter sp. | reverse complement strand
TATTTTTTGAAGAAAAAATTTACAAAGAGTTAGAAAAAAAGCATGAAACTTGGGAGCTTGTATTAGCCGCTATTGACAAAGCTTTTGTACCGTTTAAAAAATTATTAAAAAGAGATATAGTAAGAGAAGATATTGTAAAACTTACTGAAAAGCCTGTACGTAGAATTTATAAACTTGATATTGATGAGCTAAACCAACAAATTAAAAATATTGATGAGGATATAGAAGCAGTTAAAACTAACATAGATAACCTAACAGATTATGCAGTTGCCTATTATGAGAACCTGCTAAAAAAATTTGGAAAGGGTAGGGAACGTAAAACAGAAATAAAAGCATTTGATACCATACAAGCAAAAAGTGTGGCTATTGCAAATATTAAATTATATGCAAATAAGGTAGATGGTTTTATAGGTACTGGCTTAAAAAAGGATGAGTACATTGGCGAAGTATCTGACCTAGATGATATTATTGCATTTACAAAAGCAGGGATAATGAAAGTAGTAAGGGTAAGCGATAAAACTTTTATTGGAAAAGATATTATTCATGCCGCCGTGTTTCAAAAAAATGATGAACGTACAACGTATAATGTAATATATGTAGATGGTAAAACAGGTACAAGCTTTGCCAAACGTTTTAACGTTACCGGTATTACTAGGGAGAAGGAATACGATTTAACTAAGGGTAGTGAAAAAAGTAAGGTGCATTATTTTACTGCAAATGCAAACGGCGAAGCCGAAATTGTAAAAATAATTTTAAGCCCAAATTGCTCCGCTAAAAAGAAAGAGCTTGATTTTTATTTTGAAGAATTAGAAATTAAGGGTCGTGGTAGTATGGGTAATACAGTTACAAAATACCCAATAAAAACAATACGTTTTAAAGAAGCTGGAAAAAGTACATTAGATGCAAAAAAGCTTTGGTACGATGATAAATTTGGCAGATTAAATGCAGATGAAAAAGGGTTGTATGTAGGAAAATTTGAAGCAGAAGATAGATTGATAGTTTTTTATCATGATGGTAATTACGAAATGATAGATCAAGAGCTTACCCAACGTTTTGAAACTGAAAAAATTTTAGCCATAGAAAAATATGAACCTAATAAAATTATTGCAGCTGTATATGTAGATAATGATAAGTTGCAATACAATGTAAAGCGTTTTAAAATTGAAACTACAACATTAAACAGCAAATACTATTTTATAAAAGAAGGTAAAAACAATGTATTGTCTGCCATAACATCTGCCCCAAATGCCATATTACAAGTAAAAACAGGTAAGGGGCAGCTACAGCAAACTACCAAATATAAAATTAATGATTTGGTAGAAGTTATGGGCTGGAAGGCAATAGGGGCAAAGCTTACAGATTTTAATAAATCTATAGAAATGGAGTGGGTGCTACCAAAAGAAGATACAGCACAAGGAGAATTGTTTGAGTAAACACGTTGTTATATTTAAAAACCCATCAAAAAATTATGAATATTCTTTTTTGATGGGTTTTGTTTTAGGAGATACAATTTAATTTCTAAAAACTGCTTGCAAGGTAATTGGTGTTTTTTGTTGTAGTATAATTTCTTTTGATGCAGTAAGTTTTTCAATGCTAGCCTCATCGTAATGCCTAATAGTAAGTAACGATAAATTTCTCTCTACCTCCACATCAAATAGGGCAGAAGCTTGGCTGGCAATTTCAGTAGTTTTTCTACATGGCCATCAAAAAAACATATTAAATATATGGCTGTGTTTTGCGATAAGTTAGGCTGCAATTTTACCTCTTTAAATATGTAAATATTGAGGTTAAAAGAAAATATTTTAAACCTTTAATGTTGTTATAAGTATGCTAATTTAAATGCTTTAACATATATTTTCAAATTGCCATATTATTTTCATTTTTCATTACCAAACCAAAACTGTATATGAAAAAAATCTTAAACCTTAGCTTACTAAGCTTATTTTTTGTGCAATTTATTAAAGCACAAACAGTCACACTTTTGCCTTCAGCAGGTGTACAAACTACCCTATCTACTGTTGAAGGGTCAAATCCTCTATTGAGTAGCAATCGGCAATTTCAAACCAATTTTTCAGGAAGTCTAAGGGCATACATTGACAATAAAAAGGGACATGGTTTATTTATTGGTATAACTGCGGCTAACCAAGGGGTATCTGTAAAAACGTTTGATAATATGAATTCCTCAGGGAAAATGAGTTCATCTTGTAATAAACCAAGAATTGAAATAGGATACCAACTTCTAACAAAACCTATTTATTTTAATTCATTTCTCAATAATGGCATTGATAAAAATAATGCAAAGTTTAATAAAGGCTTATTTTTTCAATTACAACCCATGGTTGGATTAGGATATAATTTTATTAATAATAATGCAGGCACTGGCAGCATTGGTAGTGGATCATCCTCTTTAAAAGATATTAGTTTGGTTGGTAATAATTATTCATTTCTAACTGGAGGGAATTTATATATTGGTAAAAATGAAAAGCAATTTTTCTTTATATCCGTAATGAGAAATTGGAATTTTGGCAATTATTCTGCTCAAGGTAACTTCACTTCACAATACAATGGCAATGTTTATCAAAACAATATTAAATCTTATGGCACAGGTACTACATTTTCAATTGGAGTTCCTATTCGTATAGGTGGTAAAAAGAGAAGATAGTAATAATTAACAGAAAAAATTGAAGCAAATATTTATATTTTTTTCAAAAAGAAATTTATTTTTACTTAGTAAGTTTTAACCCAGAATCTTTTGTTGATACAATTAAAATCTATCTATATTTTAAAGCAAAATTCTATTTTTTTCCTAGTGCCTAACAGTTTAATATGGTTATAAAAAATGCCGGGTCAAACATGGGCGCAAAAATAAGTTTTTAAACCAAGTCAATATAGGGTCTTATTTATCCATTTCGTTAATTAAATACAAACAAATTTCTTCT
>JANMAV010000116.1:0-15845 GCA_031360055.1 Ferruginibacter sp. | reverse complement strand
TAATGAAGAAATAAAAGAACTAAGTTATTATCCTAACAGAAGTAGTTTAGCCTACATTAATTTATATCATTTACAAGGCGTTAGTAATTTTGTAAGAACTACGCTAAGGCATAAAAATTTTATGTTGGGTTGGGAGTTTATAATCAAGCTAAACCTAACCAATGAAAATATATGTTACAATAGCGATGGTTTAAGTATTGCTCAATTTTTTGAACAACATTTTGCTATACACAATTTGTCACAAACTGTTATAGATATACTCAATGAAAATGAATTAAATAAAAACTCAGTTGTAGAGCTATTAGGAAAAACAATTTACAATGATTTACCACTAACTGAGTTAACCATTAGCGATGATGGAGATGTAGTGCCATATACTAACAGCAACAAACCAACCATACAAACATTTATTGATGAGGTAGCCAAAACAAATACAGTTTTAGAACAATTGTATTTTTTAGGTTTAGATGATACGGAAACTATTATTAATAAAGGATTAATAAGTGCAGCAGATGCTCTACAATTTATACTTGAAAAAAAATTAGTATTAACCCCAACTGATAAGGATATGATAGTAATGCAACACGAAATAAATTACCAGATTGGAGCAACTGAATATAAAAACACATCAACTCTGTTAGTTAAAGGCAAAGACTCCATACATACTGCTATGGCTAAAACGGTAGGTTTGCCCTTAGGGATAGCTGCAAAATTAATATTGCAACAAAAAATTACAATGGTAGGTGTACAATTACCAACTACTCCAAGTATTTACCTACCAGTTTTAGAAGAGCTGTCTACACATGGAATAAATTTTAATGAAAAAATAGAAATAATGAAAAATTAAAATTTCAACAATTTTTTTAATTTTTTCACACCTTCAGTTGCTGTTCCCTCCAAAGGAATAATATTGAAATATTGGCTAACGTTTGGTATTTTTTTATCAATTATATATTTAGGAACAGCATCGGCTAACACATCAATTAACCCTGCTGCAGGGTATACTTGAAGCGATGTACCAATAAGTACAAAAATATCAGCATCTCTCATAACTTCTACAGCCTTTTCTATCATTGGTACAGGCTCTTCAAACCATACTACAAAGGGCCTAAGCTGAGTACCGTCATCACCTATATCACCTACATAAATATTATCAGTTGCTGTTAATATTTTATATGGGTTTTTTACCGTGTGCATTTTCATTATTTCACCATGCAAATGAATAATATTTGTTGAGCCAGCACGTTCATGCAAATCGTCAATATTTTGCGTAATTATAGTTACATCAAAAATTGATTCTAAATCAGCTAACCCAACATGTGCTTCATTTGGTTTAGCCAGTTTTACCTCTCTCCTTCTCTTATTATAAAAATCTAATACTAAGTTTGGGTTTTTTGCAAATCCTCTTGGAGTGGCAACATCTTCTACACTATGCCCCATCCACAAGCCATCACTATCTCTAAAGGTTTTAATGCCACTTTCAGCGCTTATACCAGCACCGGTTAGCACAACTATTTTCTTTTTCATTTAGTTATACACATTTAAAAAAACTATTTCATAATACGTTTATTGCTCATTTTTAAAATAATATGCCATTCTGTTTCGGTAACAGGTTGTACAGATAACCTTGAAAATTTAATTAAAGCCATACTTTGCAAACGTGGTTCAGCTTTAATTTGTGCCAATGTAACTGGTATTTTTAAATGTTTTACTGCTGCTACATCTACCACAACCCAAGCATCAATTGTCGTTGTAGGATCTTGATAAAATTCTTTCACAACCTTTGCTATACCTACAATTTCTACACCTTCATTACTATGGTAAAAAAATACTTTATCATCTTTTTTCATAGCTTTTAAATTATTACGAGCAGCGTAGTTTCTTACACCATCCCAAAATGTTTTTTTATCAGTAACTAATTGTTGCCAGGGGTATTTAAAAGGTTCAGATTTAATAAGCCAATACTTCATGTTAATTTTGATATACTTTATAAATAAATTAAATTCTTAATAAAAACGTGATTATAGTTTAAAAAAATGTTCGTAACATCAAAACCATATACTAACAAAATAACGTAGTTAAAATAAGTTTGGCAAAGTTTATGCTATATTTATTTTAATACAAAACACTTTTTAACAACTAAATTTTTTTTTATGAAAAGACAAATCTTGTCTGCTCCACCTACAATGGACGAAAAAGTGATTTCTTCATTCGGAATTCAAAGAAGAAACATGCTGAAATTTTTTGGTGCTTCTGCAGCAGTAGTTGCAATTGGTTCATCTTGTAATAAAGATGATAACAACGTTACTCCTGATAATGCCGTTAGCTTAGGTGCAAAAGGCGATGGTCAGATATTAAACTATGCTTATGCATTAGAGCAATTGGAGGCGGCTTTTTATATACAAGTTGTCGCTAGTACTGGTTTCGGTGCAATTTTTACTCCAAATGAACAAACTTTAATGGGTGATATCAGAGATCATGAAGTTGCACACAGAGAATTTTTTAAGACAGCTCTTGGCAGTTCAGCTATTAAAGGTTTAACTCCTGATTTTTCTTCAGTTAACTTTTCTAACAGAGCTAGCGTTTTAGGAACTGCAAAAGCTTTTGAAGATACTGGTGTAACAGCTTACAATGGTGCAGCTCAATTTTTTACAAAAACAGGAGCAGGTTTAGATTATCTAACCCTTGCTGGTAAAATTGTATCTGTAGAAGCACGACATGCTGCTTTAATTGCTGATTTAATTACTGTTAATACTTTCTCAGATACCTTAGATTCAGCAAATGCACTAGATACTGCTGCTTCAATGTCATCTGTTGTAGCTATTGCTAATAGCTTCCTTGCAGTTAATTCTAAAATAAGCACCAACGGCTTGTTTAACTAATCTATTTAAAACTTTTAAATTTTATACAATGAATTTCAATAATATATTTTCTGATATAGAAAAAGTAGATGCTGATGTTTTTGATAGAATGGACACTCGTCGTTCTGCAATGAAACAATTTGCAAGCTTTACTGGTAAAGCAGCTGTTGCAGCATTACCATTTGCAATAGGCTCTATGTTTAAAAAGGCTTATGGCCAAACTCCCAATGATGTAATTGCAACATTGCAATTTGCATTAACATTGGAGTATTTGGAAGCTAAATTTTATCAAAATGGAGTAGCAGGAGCTGGTGTGCAAGCATCAGGTGCTGAAAGTATAGCTGCTTTTACAAAAATTAGAGACCATGAAGTAAAGCACGTAGCGTTTTTAAAAGCTGTTATCACTTCTTTAGGCTCAACGCCAGTTGCTGAACCAACTTTTGATTTTTCAGCTGGTAATGGATCAGGCACAGGTCCTTTTGCAATGTACCTTACCAATTACGATATGTTTTTAGCTATGGCACAAACTTTTGAAGATACTGGAGTTAGAGCTTATAAAGGTGCTGCTGGTACCTTAGTAAACAATAACACTGTACTTACTGCAGCTTTAAACATTCACTCTGCTGAAGCAAGACATGCATCTCATGTACGTGGTATAAGAAACGTACGTAAAACTACCGCAGCTGGTATGGCAAGTGGGTTTTACACTGTAGATGTTATTAAACCTTGGATTGACTTAAACAGGAGTAACGTAAACTCTACTGCTGTACAAGCAAGTTACAATGGTGAAGAAAATACAACGCAAGCTGGAATAAATATTGTTACAGTTGGTGGTGTATCTACTGTTGCTGCAAGTGCTAGTTTTGATGAGCCTCTTGCAAGACAAGCAGTTTTAGACATTGTAGATCCGTTTATAGTATAATCAATTTCAAATAGTAAAAAAGTCGTTTCAAAAAGTTGAAACGACTTTTTTTATGCCTTTTAAACTGGGTTTTTAAATAATAAGAAAAACTAAATTTTAAATAATATAGTACATATTGGTTGAGTGTATAATTTATTAATTGAATTATGTGCATTAGGACTTAATACATACAATTATGAAAAAAAACTTTTTAGTTATTATTTTTGCTACAATAGTTATTATAATGAGTTTATCATTTAAAAATAACAATACTCCAAATTTTTCAAATGTACCTCCAACCGGTTTTACAGGGCAAATTGGTAAATATTGCACTAGTTGTCATATAACCAATAGCTTAAACCAATTTGGTGGCTCCGTACAAATTAATGGGTTGCCAGAAGGTAATTATAACATTGCAACCACATATAATTTTTCTTTATCAATTTTCCATTCAGCCGCAGATAGAAAACGTTGGGGATTTGCAATTACCGCTGTAAATAATGTTGGAGAAAATGTGGGTACTTTTTCAACTACAAACCCAAATGCACAAGTGGGCCCTAAGGAATTAACTCATAAATCAGTTCCATATCTTAGCTTATCATCATCGTTTACCTATACTAATTTAACTTGGTTAAGTCCATCAACTCAAAATACTGCTAATAGCGATATTACATTTTTTATAGCATGTAATGCTGCAAATGGTGATGGAGACAATACTGGCGATTTCATATATTCAAAAGTTTTAAAAGCAAAATTTACTACAGTCCCAGCAACTTTAATAAATGTAGATGTTATTAAGGATAATAAAAGTGCTATCATAAATTGGAATACAAATACAGAAACAAATACCAAATTTTTTTTAGTAGAAAAAAGTTTTGACAGCATAAATTATACTCCAATTAATAAGCTAAACGCAGCAGGTAATAGCACAACTAACAAAACCTATACCTTTAGAGATGACTCAAAAAACAGTGGAAAGATTTTTTATAGAATAACCACTGTTAACGTAGATGAAACAAAATCTTTTTCAGGCACTAGATCAGTTTTGTTTGATTTTAATGATGACGAAAATAAATTATACCCTAACCCACTTACTATAAGCAATGTTGTTAGATATAATTTAGTTAGTGCAAAAAACCAACCGTTGAATTATAAAATTTTTACATCGGAAGGGAGATTGATCATATATAAAACTATTAATGTTAATCAAGGATCAAATATTGTAGTAATTGATTTAAATACAATTGTAAAACAAAGCATTGTATTTATTAAATTTTATATTGATGGAAAAGTAATTACCAAAAAACTAATAATGAAAAATTAGGATTAAAGCTATATTTCTACAACGATACTGTGATTTGTAAATAAGACATTTTGGTTAAATAAAATTTTTGGTTTAATAGTTGATGTAAATTCTTTAAAAAAATATGAGTAAAGTTTGGTTAATAACTGGATGTTCTACTGGCTTTGGTAGAGCATTAACTACAGCAGTATTACATGCCGGTGATAAAGTAGCTGTTACAGCAAGAAAAGTAGCAGATATTAAAGATTTAGTAACTGATGAAAAAAATAGTTTGGCGTTAATGCTAGATGTTACTAAAGAATCAAATATTGAAGCAGCAGTAAAAGCAACTGTTGAAAAATTTGGACGAATTGATGTATTGGTAAACAATGCTGGTATAGGCTATTTTGGAGCCATTGAAGAGAGTGAAGATGATGCAGTTAAAAAAATGTTTGACATAAACTTTTTTGGTTTGGCAAAAACCACTCAGCTGGTTCTACCTATAATGCGTAAACAACGGAGCGGCCACATAATAAACATATCTTCTATTGGTGGTTTACGATCTTTTCCTGCAGTTGGGTTTTATAATGCAACTAAATTTGCGGTAGATGGTTTTTCTGAATCATTAGCAAAAGAAACTGCACATTTAGGAATAAAAGTAACTATTGTTTGCCCTAGCGGTTTTAGAACAGATTGGGCAGGTAGAAGTGCAGATGATAGCAAAATAAAAATTGCTGATTATGATACAACCGCAGGGCAAAATAAAGAAAATATTAGAAATTATAGTGGTAATCAACCTGGAGATCCAAATCGTGCAGCTGCAGCAATTTTAAAAGTTGCCAATATTGAAAATCCACCATTACGTTTACTTTTAGGAGAAGCAGCATTAAAAGGTGCCTACACCAAGCTTGATGAATTAAAAGCTGACTTTGATACATGGGCCGAAACTACTGTTGGTGCCGATTTCCCAAAAAAATAGGCTATTTTACATTAATTGCTAAATATTTAGCCATTAAAATGTATTTGTAGTAAAGTATTAAAAAGTAATAATTACATGCTTGTAATTAATAAAAATAATTATTTTTTTTATAGCCTTTGTGTAACAATTGCTTTTGCTTTCATTAAAATAATTCTATCTAATATTATTGGGTTAAGTAACGATGAAAGTTATTATTGGACGTATGCTCAGCAACTGCAATGGAATTACTTTGATCATCCTCCAATGATTGCAATTTGGCTTAAACTTTTTACACTGAATCTATACTTTCAAGATTTTACCTTTTTTTTGAGATTAGGAAGTATAGTAAGTGCAGCAATTGCATCTGTACTTATGTTTAAAACAGTAGCAAATATTTGCAATGAAAAAGCAGGTTTTTTTGCTGTTTTATTATTTAATTTTTCATTTTATGCAAGTATTACTGCAGGGTTGTTAGTAATGCCTGATGCTCCACAAATGTTATTTTGGGTTGCAAGTTTATATTTTGTAACATTAATTAACAAAAACGATGCCCTACCCTATTATTGGTTAGGCTTTGGTATTTGTGCTGGCTTGTGTATAATGAGCAAAGTGCATGGCATTTTTTTATGGTCTGGTTTAATATTATTTGCATTGCTATATTCAAAAAAATGGTTTACAAATAAATGGTTTTATATAGCAGGTTTATTTACCATCATCATCATTTCTCCTATTTTTATTTGGAATTTTAAGTATGATTTTATTACGTATAAATTTCACAGCCAACGAGTGATAATAAAAGAAAATGCTTTAATACATTGGTATGGTTTATTAAAAGAAATAATAGGCCAATTAATACTAAATAATGTATTTGTGGTTTTAGCAATTGTGTTTTTTATGTTTTACAAAAAACGATTTATTGTAAAAACGAATATGGTTTTAAGTGTATTTATTTGTATTGCGTTACCATTATTACTAATAATTTTTTGGTTAGCTATTTTTAAACAAACATTACCCCATTGGAGTGGTCCAGTATTCATTACGCTAATTCCTGTTGCTGCTGTTGGATTGACTTATATTTCAGCCAAAGCTATTAAGCTTTATTTTGTAACTGCATCTATATACTGTATAATATTCTTTGCTGCAATTTCATTAATTATTCAAAAATATCCAGGTACTTTTGGTAATACATCAACAGCAATTTTAGGTAAGGGAGATATTAGTCTAGATTCTTATGGTTGGGAAGAAGCTGGCAGAAAATTTCAAAATTTTTATTACCAATCAACAGCACATTCTACTTATAAACCAGCTTTAGTTTGTAATACTTGGTGGGGAGCACACGAAGAGTATTTTTTTGCTAGGCCCTTGCAAATACCAATGATAGGTTTAGGCCCCGTAAATGAAATTCATCAATACCAATGGACAAATAGAGAAAAATTGAACATAACAAATATTGATACTACATTCTGTATTGTTCACTCAGATGAATATTATAATCCACAGATAGTTTATGCTAATTATTACAAACACATTGACTCATTATTATCTATACCTATTTTGAGAAACAGCTTACCTGCACACAACTTTTATGTATACAAATTATATGGTTTAAAAAATGATTCACAGATATTTAACAACGAAATTGGCTATTAAATTGTCATGTTTATATTGGTTATATATTACCTTTAGTTACAAAATATTCATATCATGAAAATTATTTTACTTATACTATCTGTAGTGCTTTTAGCATCATGCAGTACAACATATCGTAATGGGCAAACCCCTGATGATTTGTATTATTCAAAAGGTAAAGTAAAAATAACTGAGAATGATAGATATGAGGTTAAAACTAACAATTACCAAGATATGCAAATACGTATGCAAGCTTATGATTATAGGTGGCGTACGCTAGATGCTCAATATGATTATGATTACGGGTACAACCCTTATAACTATGGTTATACATATGGCTACTATTATAACCCATACTATTGCCCATACCCAGTGTACAACAATGGATATAGCTTTACAACCCCAAAAAATACTACTATAAGAACTACAAATTTGAGTGCATATAACAATACCGTACTTACAAATACCCCTACAAAAGCAAACCCAAGAGGTAAGGCTATTGTAATAAGAAGTTACCATAATAACAATACACAAAGTACTCGTAATACTGATTATGAGCCAAGAGTATATGCACCAAGTAATTCAACTAGTGTTGGTAATAACTCAAATACTAGCAATTCCAATTCATCATCGTCATCTACTTCTTCATCATCATCAAGTAGCGGTTCAAGCATTAGTAGGCCTGGTAGGGGTAATTAGTATTACTCAACTGGTAGGGGTAATTAGTATTACTCAAATTGATATGATATTTGCTCAACCATCAACATTAAATACGTGAAAAAACTATTTACGTTACTGCTGCTTTGTACTGCAGCAAAAACTTATGCACAAGTACCTGAAGATGCTATAAAATATAGTTGGTACACTCAAAATGGTACTGCAAGAACATTAGCCATTGGTGGTGCTATTGGTGCACTTGGTGGAGATATAACTGCAGGCTTTGTAAACCCTGCTGGTATTGGTTTTTATCACACCAATGAGGCCACAATAAGTCCAAATTTTAGTTTTGGTAAACTAAAAGCAAGCTATCCAAATACAACTACAACAAATTTAAAGAGTAAAGTAAATGTTGGGCCAACAGGTGCTGTGTTTGCTTTGCCAAATTTTAATAACGGTAATAAAAGTGCAGCTGTGGCTATTGCATTTATGCAAACTGCCAATTTTAATAAAAATTATAGTTATAGCGGTTTAAATAATTACAGTTCATTTACCGGGCAAATAGCTGAGGAATTTGTGGGGTTAAATAAAAGTATTTCCGAGGTGCTAAATTCAAATTCCATATCTCCATACACGGTAGCGCCAGCATTATATACATATTTAATTGATACAGTTAGGCAAAATGGAACGTTGATAGTAAAAGGAGCACCTGAATATATTTTGGATGCTGGCCAAGCCTTACTCCAAAAAAAATCAGTTTCAAATAAAGGAGGCATGTATGAATTGGGGTTAAGTTTTGCAGGTAATGATGAAGATAAATGGCTTTGGGGAGCTACATTGGGCATTCCCATTATTCAATATGAGAGTACAACCACGTTTAGCGAAGCTGATACATCAAAAAACCTTAACAACTATTTTAATAATTTTACTTTTACTGATAATTATACTACAAAAGGTGTTGGTATAAATGGGAAATTTGGCGTTATTTTTAGGCCTAAAACATTTATTCGGCTTGGTTTAGCACTGCATACACCTAGTTATTTAGCACTAACTGATAGTAGGGTAACAACATTACAATCAGTAGTTGAAAATCCGAAATTTGATACCGTAATTACCTCTAAAACTTTTACCAATTGGCAAGCTGGAGAAGCTAAGTATATACAAAATGCTCCATTAAAAGTTATAGGCAGTGCAGCTTACGTATTTAGAGAAATTGAAGATGTTACCAAACAAAGAGGTTTTGTAGGGTTAGATGTAGAGTATGTAAGCCACCGTGGTAGCCGTTTTAGTAGCGATGCTACTGAACCAACCACTGATGATAAAGCCTATTACAAAAAAATAAATGCAGTGATAAAAGATATTTATAAAAGCAATGTAAATATTAAACTTGGTGGTGAAGTTAAGTTCAACACTATTATGGCAAGGTTAGGTGCAGCATATTATGGTAGCCCTTACAAAAATGCTCCAACAGCTGCAAATAAAATTACTTTAAGTGGTGGATTGGGTTACCGAAATAAAGGTTTTTTTGTAGATGCTACTTATGTGTATCTTACTAATAAAGATTTTGATGTGCCTTATCGTACACAAAATGAAGAAACAGTTTACGCAAAAACTACTTTGCAACAAAGTACCATTGCACTTACTGTTGGGGTGAAATTTTAAGATTTTGTACAAATTCTAACACTTTATCTCTTTGTAACCAGATAATTTCTGGGTCTTTTTTAAACCAAGTTACTTGCCTTTTGGCATATTGTCTAGTATGTTGTTTTATTAAATCAATGGCTTGTGTTTCAGTAATTTCTCCATCAAAATAACTGAACAATTCTTTATAACCTACTGTTTGTAACGCATTAAGATGCTTTTTTGAGTATAATTGTTTAGCTTCTTCTACCAAGCCGGCACTAACCATTACATCTACCCTATTATTTATTCTATCGTACAAAACTGCTCTATCTACCTCTATACCAATTTTAATGATGTTGAAAGAACGTTCTTTAATTTGATTGGTTTGTTGGCTTATTATTGAAACACCTGTACTTCTTATAACCGCCAAAGCTCTCATTAGCCTGTGTGGGTTCTGCATTTCGCCATTTTCGAAAAATAATCTGTCTTCTTTTTCTATTTGATTTTGTAACCAACCCAATCCATTTGTTTCGTAACCGATATTAATTTCTATAAGAATTGCTTGTGGGGTTTCAATAATTTCGTCTAAACCATTTGTAAAAGCTTTTATGTACAAACCTGTACCACCAACTATTATGGCAATGTTATTTTTACTAAAAATTTCTGATATATTTTCCAAAGCGTATTGCTCAAAATGTGCAGCTGTAACAGTTTGTAATATACTATGAGAATTTACAAAGTAATGAGGTACACTTGCTAATTGATTGGGTGTAGGTTTGGCAACAGCTATATCAAGTTCTTTATAGCATTGCCTGCTATCTGCAGATATTATTTTTGTATTAAAATACTTTGCTAAGCTTATAGCAACATCAGTTTTGCCGCTTGCTGTAGGGCCACAAATAATGATGCAAGTGTGGGGTTTCATTTTAAAGGTTGATGGGAAGATAATTACTGTTTTTTTAAATTAAAACTTTGAAATAGCATTACAATGCTGGAATAGCAATTTTAAAAACCCACATCATAACCATTGCAGCAATGCCTCCTAAAAGCATTAATGGAAAAAACATTTTGATTTGCTTTGCTGTTATATTTGACCTACCTCTAAGTCCACGATATTCTATAATTCCAGGGTGGCTCTCTAAAAAGACTGCTCCATTTTTAAAATAAATCCAGCGTACGCTCAAAATCCATAAAATTATAATTGAGGTATGAAAAATTAATACAATTGGATTTAAGGCACTTGGGTTAAAATAATCAAATATGCTTTTAGTCAATCCCGTTATACTTCCAATTGCCATAATTAACCAGGGTATATTTCCGTATAAAATAAAGCCTTTAATTACTTTTTATAGCCATCTTTTAGGGATGGGTTTAGTATAATATATTTTTTTGTATTGAATTTAATAAAAAGTGCATTTGCAATAGTAAATACAATGAAAATTATCCAAGCTTGGTTAAATATTGTTCCAATTTGCATAATAATTATTAAAAAAAAGTAAGTTTTGCTATAACTAAAATTAAAAACGTGTAGCTAAGTATTAATAAAATTAAAATGATTGTAGAGTAATTCTTAAAAATCTTCTTGCATTTCATCACCTGTTTCTTCCATAGCATCATCAGCATCTACTTTATCTTCCTCCTCTCCTTCTTCACCAAAACCTTCTTGCAGTGCTTCATTTTTTAAATCATATTTTTCTTCCATTTCTGCTAAACGCTTATCTACAATTCCCTTTGTGCCGTATTGCGATGGTGCAATACCTTCACTACGAATACAAGTGGGATAATTAAGTTTTGGGTTTTCAGTTTTTTCTACATTTATTAACTCAACCATAAAAAGCCAAGGCTTTGTAAAATCGTATTCATAAATAAACTTTTGGTTGGGGTCACGTATTTCGGTTCCAATAAGAGTTTCAACCATAATTAATGGATCAGCCTTATAATCTTTTTCATATTTTTCAAGCGTTATTTCCTTACCTCTTTGCCAATCATCATTACTTCTGTAAAAAGTAGCTTTGTGTTTACTATCAAATTCATATCCTTTTAAAATGGCAAGATGTAAATCAAAAAAACTGCTTTTATGTTTAATAGCAATATCTCTATACACACTATCATCTTCTTGAAAATATACCCTAAATCTTAATATAGCCATGTAACGAAATTAGTAGTTTTTATTAACAATCGTTAATTGGATGAAGGTAAGTTTTTAGAAAGCTAAGAACTTATTTTTTTGTAAAATTGTTTCATACAAAATTGAGGATAGTTACATAACTTTTAGAAAACATGATTTAAATTAATACAAATAAGCAATAGTGTAGACCATATTTTTTAAGCTAAATTTTTACCCAACTGCATCATATATGCAAAGGCTGAATCATAATCGCCTTTAATATCACCATCTAAAATAGCATTTCTTATAGCATCCTTAATGATACCAACTTGCTTGCTTGGTTGTAAATTAAAAGTTTCCATAATTATTTCTCCAGTAATGGGTGGTTGCCAATTACGTAAGTTATCTGTAGCCTCTACTTCGGCACAACGTTGGCGAACTACAGTAAAGTTTTCTAAAAAACGTTTAACTTTTTGCTTGTTTTTTGATGTAATATCAGCATCGCATAATTTCATTAAGCTATCAATATCTTCACCAGCATCAAATAATAATCGCCTAATAGCACTATCTGTTATATTTTCTTTGGTAAGGCTTATAGGTCTTAAATGCATTTCAACCATTTTTTGCACAAATTTCATTTTATCATTTTGTGGTAGTTTTAATTGAGCAAATATTTTAGGAACCATTCTTGCACCTACAGCTTCGTGACCATGAAAAGTAAAACCGTGGCCTTCTTCAAATTTCTTGGTGTTTGGTTTTGCAATATCATGCAATACAGCAGCCCAACGCAACCACAAATCATCTGTAGTTTTACAAATATTATCTACCACTTGTAAAGTATGGTAAAAATTATCCTTATGGCCGTACCCATCTACAAATTCTGCTCCTGCTAAGGCAACCATTTGAGGAAAAATAATTTTTAATAAACCTGTTTTGTACAATAAATCAAAACCAATTGATGGTTTGTCGCTCATCAATATTTTGTTAAGCTCATCTGCAATTCTTTCTTTAGTGATGATTGTAATTCTATTAGCATTATCTGTTATAGCTTGTAGCGTATTAGCCTCAATTGTAAATTGTAATTGAGTAGCAAAACGAATAGCCCTCATCATTCTTAATGGATCATCAATAAAAGTTTGCTCAGGCGATAAGGGAGTTTTTAAAATTTTATTATCTATATCTTTTAATCCTTCAAAAGGATCAATGAGTGTACCAAAATCTTCTTCTTGCAGGCTAATGCTCATAGCATTTATGGTAAAATCTCTACGTAGTTGATCATCAAGCAAGGTGCCTTTTTTTACTATTGGGTTTCGGCTTGTAACCTCATAACTCTCTTTTCTGGCACCCACAAATTCTATTGATAAATTATCAACAACCCCAACAATTGTATCGGCTACAACGTTTTGTAATTGATTACCAGTTGGAGGTAAATTATTAAAATTTTTAATTGGAATATTTATTTGTGCAGTACCATAAGTTTTAAAGATATTTACAAAAATATTTTTTCCAAATTGCATAGCAGTTTCTTCAGCTAATGCAATACCATCACCTACGCAAACAATATCTACATCTTTAGTTGGTCTAAGTAGAATCTTATCTCTTACATATCCACCAATAACAAAAGCAGTAACCCCTACATTTGATGCTGCAGTTGCTATTTTTTTAAACACATTTACCTCCGATGCTGTTAATTGTACCTTCATGCATTACAAAAATACATAAAATTTTTGCCCGTTTCTGTACCATTTGTGGTAACAGTAATTAAATAAAACATTTGCGTATTTAGCGGTTAACTATTCATTAAATTGCGGCAAAATTGTACTATGGATATTCAGTTTAATAAAAATGAAGATGAGCAAAAAATGGCATGGTCAACTGTAAAAAAGCAGTTGGAAAAAATATATGAAGGAGGTGGCCAAAAAAGTATAGCCAAACAAAAAGAGAAAAACAAATTAGTAGCTAGAGAGCGTATTGCTTATTTGTGTGATGCAGATAAACCATTTGTAGAAATTGGTGCTTTTGCTGGGTATGGTATGTACCCAGAGTATGGTGGTTGCCCTGCTGGCGGTACAGTTAGTGGTATTGGGTATGTAAGTGGTAGGCAATGTGTAATTGTTGCAAATGATCAAACAGTAAAGGCAGGTGCTTGGTTTCCTATTACTGGCAAAAAGAATTTAAGAATGCAAGAAATGGCTATGGAAAACCATTTGCCTATCATTTATATTGTAGATAGTGCCGGAGTATTTTTACCGCTGCAAGATGAAATTTTCCCTGATAAAGAACATTTTGGTAGAATTTTTAGAAATAATGCTAAAATGAGTGCAATGGGCATTACCCAAATAGCTGCTGTTACCGGTGCTTGTGTTGCAGGTGGAGCTTATTTACCCATTATGAGTGATGAAACGCTAATGGTAGAAGGTGCAGGATCAATATTTTTAGCTGGGCCATATTTAGTAAAGGCTGCCATTGGAGAAGATGTAGATGCCGAAACTTTGGGAGGTGCTGCAACACACAATGAACTTAGTGGTATTGCAGATTATAAATTTGAAACTGAACAACAATGTTTAGATCAAGTAAAGAGAATAATGAGTAAGCTAGGCAAGCCTGCAAATGCCGGTTTTGATAGAATTGCTACAACGGCGCCTAAAAAAAACGTACAGGATATTTATGGCATATTAGCTGCAGATAATAGCAAGCCATACAATGTGTTAGAAGTTATTGATTGTATTGTAGATGCAGATAGTTTTGATGAATTTAAACAAGATTATGGTAAAACAATAGTTTGTGGTTATGCCCGAGTAGATGGTTGGGCTGTGGGTATTGTTGCTAACCAACGTACCATAGTAAAAAGTAAAAAAGGCGAAATGCAATTGGGTGGTGTTATATATAATGATAGTGCTGATAAAGCAGCAAGATTTATAATGAACTGTAATCAAAAAAAAATACCCCTAGTTTTTTTGCAAGATGTAACTGGCTTTATGGTAGGTAGCCGTAGTGAACATAGCGGTATTATTAAAGACGGTGCAAAACTAGTAAATGCTGTGGCTAACTCCGTAGTGCCAAAAATTACTATTATTACTGGCAATAGCTATGGTGCAGGCAATTACGCCATGTGTGGTAAAGCGTATGACCCTAGGTTTATTTATGCTTGGCCTGGTGCAAAAATTGCTGTAATGGGTGGTGAACAGGCTGCAAAAACGATGTTGCAAATACAAGTTGGAGCATTAAAAGCAAAAGGACAAACTGTAACCGCTGAAGAAGAAAAAGCTATTTTGGATAAAATTACTGCTAGTTATTTATCACAAACTAAAGCTCAATATGCTGCAGCAAGGTTGTGGGTAGATGCCATAATTGACCCATCAGAAACGAGAATGGTAATTAGCGAAGGAATTGCTGCTGCAAACCAAAACCCAATTATTGAACCATTTAAAGTTGGTGTTTTTCAGGTGTAAAATACATTTTAAATTTTTAAATTGATGATGCTTGTAGTTTAAATTATGTGATGTAATATTTATCATAGAATTGTAATTAATATATTAAAATAAAATATTTTATTAGGGTTTGAGTAACATTTTATTATACACTGATGGTGCAGCTCGTGGCAACCCTGGCAAAGGGGGTTATGGAGCTTTGCTAATATATGGCAAATACATAAAAGAACTTTCGCAGGGGTTTAAGTATACTACCAACAATAGGATGGAATTATGGGCTATATTAGCTGGTTTAGAAGCTATAACTAATAAAAATATACCAGTAACCATATATAGCGATAGCCAATATGTTGTAAACAGCATTAATAAAGGTTGGTTAAATACTTGGATAAAAAC
>JANMAV010000082.1:0-1864 GCA_031360055.1 Ferruginibacter sp. | reverse complement strand
CAACCAATACCAGCTACTCAAAAAAAGTTTGTAATTCATAACGATGCTAATGCAGTACAAGGTGCCATACGTATAGCACAACCTTTTCCCAATAGGCATCACCCTGATTTTATAAAAACTATTGTATTAAATACTGTGTATGGTGGTTTTTTTGGCAGCAGGTTAATGAGTAATATAAGAGAAGAAAAAGGGTACACATATGGTATTTATAGTTATTTGCAAAATCATTTGCAGCATAGTGCATGGGTTATAAGTACAGAAGCTGGTAAAGATGTGTGTGAAGCTACCATTACTGAGGTATACAAAGAAATGGATATTTTAAGAAATGAATTGGTGGATGATGAAGAATTAAACTTAGTAAAAAATTATATGATTGGTGGTATTTTAGGGGAGCTTGATGGGCCATTTCAAATAATAGCTAAATGGAAAAACATTGTTTTAAATAACTTTACGGAGCAGTATTTTTATGATACAGTACACACCATAAAAACTACCACAGCTGAGGAGTTGCAGGCCCTAGCAAATAAATACTTACAGCCAGAAAAATTTTATGAATTAGTTGTGTATTAAAATTAAAAACTAAAAATAAATTTGTGGCTATTTTTTTATAGATAATATTGTAAACTATGGGAGAGTCAGATCGTAGGCATATAAATGAACAACCTAAACGTAGAAGTAGATTTACTTTAGGTATGGATGGTAATGCACTCACCACATTATTTGCCATAAATGTGTTGTTTTTTTTAGTGCTAATGGTAATAAAAGTGGGCATGTATGTTGGCGCAAAAACTGAGGCTGACTTTTATCTGCAAATTGTACAATGGTTTGAAGTGCCGGCAAGCTTAACAAAATTATCTGAGCGGCCATGGACTTTGCTTACATCCATGTTTACTGATACAAGTGTAATGAGGGGCATTAGTAATATGATTTGGCTTTGGGGTTTTGGATATATTTTGCAGCAAATGGCTGGTAACGATAAACTAATACCAATCTATATTTATGGTGGTATTGCCGGAGCTCTTTTTTTTATTGCTGCTTACTATATTATACCTCCATTATCTGCCTATAGAGATACAGCAAATTTATTAGGTGCAAATGCTGCTGTGATGGCAGTAGCTATGGCTACTACAGTGCTTGAACCCAATTTTAGAATATTTACACAAATACGAAACGGCATACCAATTTGGGTATTATTAGCTTTGTATATTTTAATTGACTTTGCTGGTATTGCAACAGAAGGTGCTGCCTTTAGTTTAGCACATTTAGGAGGTGCCTTAGCTGGCTTTTTGTTTGTAGTATTTTTGCGTAATGGTAAAGATGGAAGTATATGGATGAATAAATTTTACAATACAATATCAACCATTTTTACACCAAAAGAACCACAACAAAACAAAAAAGATACCGTTTTTTACAATACAGGTAATAGAGAGCCATACACCAAAAAACAAAATATTACCCAACAAAGAGTTGATGAAATTTTAGACAAAATAAATCAGAAAGGATACAACTTTTTAACAGATGAAGAAAAAGCATTTTTAAAAAAAGCAGCAGACGATGATGCTTTGAAGTGAAGATAAATACGTACTTCAAATATTATTGGTTTAATAAAGCTGGAGAATGGAAATATTAATTTTGGTTTTTGTATTCGGTATTGTCTTGGTATTTATCTTGTTTTTTGTTAAAACTATTACAAGTGCTTGCTTAAAAAAATTACACCAGTTCACTTCTTTAATTCTATTAATATCAACACTAATTATATGTATTAACTATTTTAATCTTGATTTAAATCGTCTACTACCTTTTAAAATTTCATACAATTTTTTTGATACTTTATATCAACAATTTATTAATATTACTGTTGTTT
>JANMAV010000048.1:0-6700 GCA_031360055.1 Ferruginibacter sp. | reverse complement strand
AAAAGTTTTGTTTACACTAAAATTAATTGGATTTGCTAAGGTTATAAAACTACCGCCAAATACTTCGCCAGCACCTTTTATCATTTTAGCAACATTGGCACTTGTGTTTATACCATTTACTTGAGTGTTAGCAATTTTTGTTGTTGCACCACCGCCAAAATCGGTGAACGTATAGTTTAAAGTTGTTGATTCAAAATCTAATGGTAATTGTAGTTGTCCAAAAGAAGTTATTGTTAATAAGATAGCCGAGAAAAATATATAAAATTTTTTCATAATTAAAAGTGTTTGGAGCTAAGTGGTGTAAAAGGCTTAAAAAAGTTTGTGTTTTGTTGAATATTTCTTAAAGGATAATCTTATAATATTTTACATAATCAACAACCATAGTTGCAGGAAATATGTTATTGTCTATGCCTTGCACACCACCCCAATCTCCACCAACTGCAACATTTAATATTAAGAAGAATCTCTTATTATAAGGCCAAGCACTAAACCCATTATTAGCGTTTGTATATTCAAAGTATTGTTGCCCATCAATAAAGCCTCTAATAGAATATGGAGTCCAATCTACTCTATAATTATGAAAATCATCAATGGCTGTAGGTATAACTCTAGCGGATGATTTTTGATTTCCTTTTTTAAAATTGAAAGCGTCATTGTGTATTGAAAAATGAATATTATTAGGGTCATATCCTACGTGTTCCATAATATCTATTTCGCCAGAAGCAGGCCAGTTACCATAGGATAAGTCTGTTGGAAACATCCATATTGCCGGCCAAGTTCCTCTTCCTTTTGGCAATTTTGCTCTTACATCCATACGGCCATAAAGCCAATCACCTTTACCTTTTGTAATCATACGTGATGAGGTATACTCTCTCCCTGAAACTGTTTCTTTTTTTGCAGTAATTAACAAATTGCCGCCAGAAATACTTGAGTTTGCACCAGGTGTGTAATATTGCAATTCATTATTACCCCAGCCACCGCCACCTACTTCATAATTCCATTTTGATGGATCTGGCACAGAGCCTGTGGAAAAATTATCTTCCCAAGTAGGAGTAGTTTCAAACTGCCAATTTTTGTCAGTTATTGGAGTAGCTGTTGCCATTTGAACAACTTCAGATTTGTCAGTACATGAAACTAAGCAAACACTTGCAAAAAAAACGAACGGAAAAAACTTTTGAATCATTTTCATATTATTTATTTTTTATTGTGCTATAAATTTAAATTGAAATACGGTGCTTGTGCCATTGCCGGCACGAAGGGTCATTTTGGTTGAAGATATATCTATAATTCTATATACATTTTCAGTGGGTACATCAGTTGTACCTATAAATATTGTTGGGGGGGCACCTGGTATTTGAATGGTTGCAAGACCAGCAAAACCACCAGTTGTAGCTGAAAATGTGTAGTTAATATTTGTGTAAGATCTATCACTACCACAATTAAAATTAGGTGCTATATTGCCACCATTAAATGTTGATCCATTAGCGTTGTAAGTTATTTTATTTGCTGTAGTAAAAGTGTATGCATCATCAGTTTGGCAATTTGGTTCTAGTGGCCCACCTCCAAAGTAAGCAGCTGGGTCAGCCTCTGTACCCACAGTTATGGCATTTGCACCCGGAGTGGGGTCTAATTTCCAAGTTCTTCCTATTGCACCATTGGTTAATAAATCTTTTATTTCTGGAAGTGTAAGTACCTCTACTTTTTTTAATTTAATTTCAATAAGTTGCCCACCGGTGCCAGATAAAACTGCCCTAAGTGTCATTCTATTATTGGTATAATTCTGTACAGTGTAACGGTTATTATCTACAATATCGGTAGTACCAATAAAGGGTTTGCCAGTGCCAGAAGCTAAGGGGTTAAGAATAATTTGTGGAAGTTGACCCGGTTTTGCAACAACTTTGTATTGCATTGCATTTGGTTTTTGTGGTTGGCAACTGTACCCTGCTTGCACATCAAAGGTTTGCCCCTGTGCATCATAATTAAATTTACCATCTGCACTAAACTTAAATAAATCATCTATTTGGCAACCTGCAGCTGGGCCGCTAAAAAACACTTGTGATGCATCAGGTGAAAGTACTTTTATGGCATCTGGGTCTGCAGTCCACGTCCATACAAAATTGCTACCACAACCTGTTAGGTTATTGTAAAAATCATTTTGGCATGCTGATGTTACAAAAACTCTTTTGGTTATACTATTGTTACCATTCGTGCCGACAGTTATTAGGTTGACATTATACTCTCCACCAATGTTATAAGTATGTGATGGGTTTTTATCAGAAGATAATCCAGTGTTATCACCAAAATTCCATTGGTATTGAAATGCCTCTTGGCTAACATTTGTAAATTGTACTGTGTAGGCAAATGGTAGTGTATCCTGCAAAGGTTTTATTGTAAAAGTAAAATCAGATGTAGAGGCTGATCCTATAAGCCCTAGTGTATCTTTTTTACACTGCACAAATGTTACCATACATGCAACCAGTAAAAATGATAGAAGTTTTATATTTTTTTTCATAACGTTTTTTATTTTTTAAATTAATACCCTGTGTTTTGAGTGAGGTTAGGGTTTTTATCTCTTTCACCTTGTGGTATTGGCATAAACCTATGCTTTGCTGCTACGTTAGTTTTGCCAGCTGCCGTCATTACAGTAATAAAGTAATTGGTGTTAGGGTGGCGTAGTAAATCAAACCAACGGTGCATTTCAAAAGCAAACTCCAACCTTCTTTCTTTATACATAGCATCTAGCCATTGGGCATCGCTAAGGCCAGCAGCCAATGGTGCTAAGCCTGCACGTGCCCTCACTTGGTCTGCAGCAGCTTTGCCAGCTGCAGGCCCTGCTGCTTCTGCATATATAAGTAATACCTCTGCGTAACGCATAATGGGTATGTTTAATGCACATGTCCATCCACCATTATCACCCAGCGTATTATCTACAGTTACAAAATATTTTTTTACATTAAACCCATTTGGAGAACCAATTAATTGTGCTGGTTGTGTATAGCTATTGTATGTATCGCCTGGTATCCATGCAGATGGATTACGTCTTTTATCAATTATTGTACTATAAGCTGCACCTGTTTTTTCGTAGCTATCCATAAAGTTTTTGGTAGGCACATTCCAACCATAACCAGATGATTGTACAATGTTTTGTGCTCTTGGTGCAAAAAAAGTATTTAATTTTTGTCCAGCCCCAAAATCGCTAAACTGGCCACCACCGCTACGGTACTGTACTTCAAAAAGTGATTCTTTTCCATTTTCATTATCTAGCTTAAAGTTATCGCCATAACTAGCCCACAAGTCATACCCATAAGTAGTTTTATTATCAATAACTTCTTTGGCTTTTATAGCAGCATTAGTTTTATCGCCAATGGTTAAATATACACTTGCAAGTAAACCTTTAGCAGCTCCTGCAGTAGCTCTACCTTTATCATTTACGCCATAGGTATTAGGTAATAAAGTCTCAGCACTTTTTAAATCTGCAATTATTTGTGCATATACATCTTCTTTTTTTGATCTTGTAATTAGTGCAGCCTCTTCTACTGTTATAGCGTTGGTGTATAAAGGCACATCACCAAACACTCTAACTAAATTGTAATAATATAATGCTCTTAAAAATTTGCCTTCTCCTACACTTCTATTTTTTAAAGTAGTAGATATGTTGGGTACCAATGGCACTCTATCAATTACTAGGTTTGCACGTAAAATTCCAAAATAACATTGTGCCCACAATAAATTTACAATGGGGTTAAATGATGTTACGGTAAAATTATCAAGCTCGGCAGTTTCTAAACCATCTCCACCACCACCACCGCCTAGGTCAGTGTCATCACTCATTATATCGCCAATATGCCATGCAGCACCATTGTAAATGGCTGATAAGGGTGTGTATGTTGCATTTACAGCATTAATGGCTTCTGCTTCTGTTTTGTAATAATTATCTACCGTATTTAGCGGTATAGTCGGATCTATTGATAGCAAGCTTTTTTTACATTGTGTAAATAGCAGCGTTACTAAAAATAAAGCTATGGTTATGGTTGAAAATATTTTTTTCATGAGTTCATTTTTTAAAAAAGTTTATTATTTGTTTCAATAACCTAAATTATTTCAATTTTTTTTTAGCATAAAACCCTTTCAAGTTTTACACTATTTTAAATTACTACTTGCTATTTAAAAGGTTATGCTGTTCTTTTTTGCTTGTGCAAAAAAGAACCAAAAAAGCACAGCCTTGCCCAATTACAGCTGGGCAAGGGATTGTACCCTGATAGAGCATTTGTGCTACTGTGAACTGAACATTGAAACTTTGTTCAGCTGCATTGTAGGGTTGGTAAAGTAGCAATTTTAATAGCTAGTTTTGCCAATTTCAAAATAGTAAGATAAAGAGCTTTTATTTATTGGTGGGTATCTTTACCCACCATTTTTTAACTGTTGTTTGTCATCACCCACAAATTATAAATCTACAGTTATACCTGCTAATACTGTACGGGCTTGTGGGTAAAACCCAATATCTACACCGCCACCAATTTCAGGATCAAGTCCAGTATATTTTGTAGCGGTAATTAAATTTTGAGCACTGATGTAAAATTGAGTTCCTTTTACATTTAAAGCGTTTGCCCACTTTGTAGGTATTTTATATGATAAGCGTACATTTTTTACCCTTAAATAAGATGCATCTTCTACAAATCTATCTGATACTCTACTGTTTAAATTTGGATCACTTTGTGTTAGCCTAGGCATACTGTTGCTAGTGCCTTCACCGGTCCATCTTGCTAGTACTGCATTTGAGTAATTACCATTACTTACGCCACCCTCTGTATACCATCTAGTAAAGTTTAATACTTTATTGCCTAATGAGCCTTGTACAAAAACTAACAATTCAAAATTTTTGTAATTAATTGTATTTGTAAAACCGAATGTAAACGTTGGGTTAGCATTACCAATGTTGGTTCTATCTTGATCGTTAATAACACCATCGTTATTAATGTCTTTAAATTTAATATCGCCAGGGGCAGTGCTAGTGGTAGGATCAGTACCGGCTGTTTGTACGGCATGAGCTGCAATTTCCTTATAATTTTGAAATATACCTTCCGTAACAAAACCATAAAAATACTCTGCAGGTAAACCTACTGTTGTACGCTTGCTACCTCCTGAAATACGAGCAAAACCGGCATCTAAAGGTTGCTTACGTAAACCAAATGATGTTACTTTATTTTTATAAGTACTTACAATTAAATTTGTATTCCAACCAATTTGCTTTGTGCTTAATGCAGTTGTGTTTAAAGTTAAATCAATACCTCTATTTTGTAAGGTACCTGTGTTAAATGGTACTGACTCAAATGTGCCTGATACAAAAGGGGGATCTATGTTAAGTATTAAATCTTTTGATCTGCGTTGATACACATCTAAAGCAATATCTAATTTATTTTTAAACAAGGTAGCATCTATACCAATATTAAGTTGCTCATTTTTTTCCCACTCAATATTGGGGTTGTACGATGAGCTAGGTGCAGCACCAGTAACTACACCACCTGAGCCACTTGAGTTACCCAATGTGTATTGAAAACCTTGATTAATGGTTTGTAAATATTTGTAAGCTGGTATATCTTGGTTGCCTACATAACCAAAGCTAGCTCTTAGTTTTAATTCATCTACCCAAGGTATAGTTTGTATAAATGGCTCTTTTGAAAAACGCCATGCAGCAGAAACTGCTGGAAAAACAGCAAATTGATTGTATACAGGAAAATTAGAACTACCATCCTTACGTATAGAGAAACCAAAATATCCTTTCTCATCATAGTTGTAACTTAGCCTACCAATGTAAGATGCTAATCTCCTACCAATACCATCTTCAGCAGCATTGCCAATTTGAGAAATATCTATTGGTGTAAATACTTGTCCATTTAATACAGGTATATTTTGAGTAAATGTACCAGTACGACTTGCGTTTACAAAAGAGTATCTATTTTCTTGAAAGGTGTAGCCAACTAAAGCATTTACAGTATGTTTAGCTTTAAAAACTTTATCATAGCTAAGGGTAAACTCAGCTAAATAATCAGGACTAAATGATTTTTGTACAAAATAACTAGTTTGTATAAATGGTCTTCCGCCAGATGATGGCGTAGCAGGGTTAAAATTATTATTTTCTTGATAAATAAAATCACTACCAAAAGTTGATTTAAATTTCAACCCTTTAATTATATCTACTTCAGCAAAAATGTTACCCGTAGCTCTATACTTTACGTTTTTATTTTTAGGTACTTCTAATTGGTAAATTGGGTTAGGTTCATCATACCCATCTACACTACCATTACCGCCTGCATAGGTTCCATCAGGGTTACGTGGGGTAGTTGTTGGTGGTGCTGTAAGTGCTAAAATAATATTGCTATTAAAAGGTGAATAGGTATCTGCACCATATTCAATATACTTACTAAGGTTAAGAGAGTTGCCAATTTTAATATTACTATTCACTTTCACATCTCCATTAAAACGAAGACTAAACCTTTCAAAATTGGTATTATATAAAATACCATCTTGCCTAAAATATCCTGCATTAAAAGCATACTGAGCTTTATCTGAACCTCCTTGTGCACTTAAGTTTACATTTTGTACAGCGGCACGTCTAAAAATTTCGTTTAGCCAGTTTGTGCCTGCACCATATTGTTTTTCTATAGCATCGTAATTTTGCAATTTGGCAATAGGCGCTGAC
>JANMAV010000030.1:0-4392 GCA_031360055.1 Ferruginibacter sp. | reverse complement strand
GAAAAAGCTCAGTAAATTTTTTAATGATAATAAACTTTCGTTGCTACAAAAACAACAAGTTTGGGTATTAGAAAGTAATAAAAAAATTGTTTGGGTTGTGGGTTATAGAATTGATGATAGATTCAAAATTACCCCCTCCCTAACAAATATTGCAAAGTTGGTCCTAACCCCTTACGACCAAAAATACTAGGATTTTTCAACTCTTTAATTACATATTCAAAAGCATCTGGCCTTAGTATAAAAAGTAAAACTACTGTAAATGCTAAACCAAATAATGAACCCCACAAATGTGCATCGTGGTTTACATTGCCAACATTTTTTTTACCCATGTACACACAATAAATGATGTACACAACTGCAAATAAAAGTGCAGATAATTGTATAGCCCCAAATAGAAAAATACTACTCCAAGGGCTAAAAATAATGCTTGCAAAAAGTACTGCAGATACTGCACCCGATGCACCTAATGAACGGTAATTTATATCGTTTTGATGTTTTAAATAACTTGGTAAATCAGCCACAATTAAACCGCCAAAATATAACGCAAGATAAGCTACAGGCCCACCTAAGCTTGCATGTGAAAAAATATATTCAACATTTTGCCCAAAAAAGTAAAAGGTAAACATGTTAAATATCAGATGCATATAGTCTGCATGTAAAAACCCCGATGTAATAAATCTATAATATTGCTTATTTCTTTTTTCATAATAAGGCCAACCAATAGTTTTGGACATGAACTCATTATTTTGAAAACCAATAAAAGAAAAAATTACGTTTGCAATAATTATAGCAAGAGTAATGGGGTAATTTAAATAGTCCATCAAAAATATTTTTGCCAAAGCTACATCAATTCAATTCATAATTTCAATACATAAATTAATGTTAACTTAACTGCAATACTCTTAATAATTTTATTTGGTATGCTTTTTGAAAATATGCCAACAAATAAAACCTTACATCATGAAATCAATTTCACTTATTGCATTTGTAGCGGTATTGTTTACTTTTTCAAGTTGCGAAACCGTACAACAAATAACTAACACTACAACTACTGGTTCTGTATTTTCTATTAACGGCAAATGGCAACTAAACAGCAATAGCTTGGATAACACTTTAATAAATAGTGTAGTAACTGTAACGCCATTTATTGCCGAAGGTAGGTTTACTTACTTGGCCAATAACAACCAATGTTATAGAGAAAATGACATTAAATGGAAAAATTTAAAAGCAAATAAAAATGGTGGCTACACTTTAGAAAGTGCATCTAGCAATTGTAACTCTGGTTCACTAACCTACAGTAATGCAAACATTGATGTTGTTAATAACAACGAGATAAGGTTAGTAGGAAGAAATGCAACCGGTTCAGATTATACCCAAAGTTGGGTGAGGATTAAATAAAACCATACACTAAAAAAACCAGCAATATTGCTGGTTTTTTTTATGCCTTTATTATTTTTTTTATTTAAAAGAAAACTATTTAAATTGTTTTATTAATTTTAAAGTTTAAAAAAATCAATTTAGAATTGCTCTAATTTACTGAAAAAGAAATCCCCTTCTATAAGTGCATTTTCATCACTATCACTTCCGTGAACAGCGTTTTCGCCAATTGAAGTTGCATATTTCTTACGTATAGTTCCTTCTTCAGCTTGAGCTGGGTTAGTAGCTCCAATAAGTTTTCTAAAATCATCAACTGCATTATCTTTTTCTAAAATGGCAGCTGTAATTGGGCCACGGCTCATAAACTCTACCAACTCACCATAAAAAGGACGTTCACTATGTACGGCATAAAATGCACCAGCTTTTGCATCACTTAAATGCAGCATTTTCATAGCTACTATTCTAAAACCAGCATCGTTAATCATTGCTAAAATACCACCAGTGTTACCATTTTTTGTAGCATCGGGCTTAATCATGGTGAAAGTTCTATTACTCATTTTGTATAAATTTTTTGCAAAAGTAGGCTAAAACTTACAAGGTTTATAGTTGCAACATTAATTTTTTAACAGTTTTGCAATAAAAGTATATATGTATAGTGGGCAAGTAACAATGAATTTGCTTACTTTTGCCGCCGCCTATATGCAACCTATACAAAATATATTTACACAATTAGCAACTCCAAAAAAAGTTGTAGTTACCATGCATCAAAAGCCAGATGGCGATGCTATGGGTTCTACCTTAGGTTTGTATAATTTTTTACTTCAGTTTGGTCATAGTGTAACAGTTATTTCTCCTACAAATTGGGCAAGTTTTATAAATTGGATGCCCGGTGTAGATTCAGTTTTAGACTACGAAAAAAATACGACCACCGCTAATAAAATTATTGCAGATGCAGATTGGCTTTTTTGTTTAGATTTTAATACCCTTAGCCGTACCAAAAATATGGAAAATGTATTAGCAGATGCTACAGGGGAGCGTATTTTAATAGATCATCACAGAGAGCCTCAAGTAGATAAATTTACTTATGGCAAAAGCGATTTTAATAAAAGTAGTACCTGCGAAATGGTGTACGATTTTATTGTAGACAGTGGTAACGCCAACAAAATAAATGATGCTGTAGCACAATGTTTATATGCAGGTGTAATGACGGATACTGGCTCATTTCGTTTTCCTAGCAGCACTGCAAGTGTACATAAAATGGTAGCTCATTTAAAAGAACTTGGCCTTACACATGCACCAATACATGAGGCTTTGTTTGATAATGGTACTGAAAATAGATTGCGATTTATAGGCAATGTGTTAAGCAACCGAATGGAAGTTTTTTACGAATATAATACTGCATTAATAGCTATACCACAACAAGATTTAATAAAGTTTGACATAAAAACGGGAGATACCGAAGGTTTAGTAAACTATCCCTTAAGTATTGAGGGTATAAAAATGGCTGCTATTATTATTGATAGAGGGGAGGAGCGTAAATGCTCTTTTAGAAGCAAAGGTGATTTTGATGTGAATACTTTTGCAAGAACTTATTTTAATGGGGGTGGCCACTACAATGCAGCAGGTGGTGCCACTACAGATACTTTGGAGAAAACTATAGCTAATTTTAAAACAGCTATGATGGCCAATAAAGATAAACTTAGTACATATACATTTTAAAAAATAAACAAACACAATGCGTAAAATTTCTTATTTATTATTTGCAGCAGTTGCTATGGTAACTTTTAATGCTTGCAACGAGCCTTTTAAAAAAGGTGAAAACGGAATGGAATATAAAGTTATACACGATGGTAAAGGTGAAACATTAAAGCCAGGACAATTTATTGCTTTTAACGTAACTAGTTTAATTAGCAGACCAAATGGTAAGGACTCAGTTTTAAATAGCTCAGTTACTGATGGGGCTCCTCAAATTATTAAGTTTGACTCTATTAACATACCACCACAGTTTTATAAAATATTTTTAACGTTAAAAAATGGTGATAGCCTTTGCACAAAAACATTAACTGATACTGCATTTAAGCAACAGCCAACTGCAATGCCTCCGTTTATGAAGCCTGGCCAAACGTTGTATACTACATTACGTGTAGTAAATATTTACAAAACTGAAGCAGAAGCTGAAAAAGCTAAAACTGAAGGTATGGCAAATATGGAAAAAGCTTCTAAAGCCAAAGCTGCTGCACAGTTAATTACTGATGAAAAAGTACTTACTGATTATTTTGCAAAAAATAACATTAAAGCTACAAAAACTCCATTGGGTGCTTATGTAGAAATTTTGCAAGCTGGTACAGGTGCTGTATTAGATACAAATTCATTTGCAAAAATTAATTACAAAGGCACAAACTTAGAAGGTAAAATGTTTGATACTAACATGGATACTTCTAAAGGCCACATGGAGCCATTAAGTGTAAACTTAACTAAAGATGTAAGCTTAGGAAATGGTGTTATACCAGGTATGAGCGATGCTTTGGTTGGTTTAAATAAAGGCACTAAAGCAAAATTATATATTCCATCTAGCCTTGGTTATGGTGCAAGAGGTGCAGGTGCAGATATTGCCCCAAACACAAACTTAATATTTGAAGTAGAAGTTTTAGATATACAGTCTAAAGTACAAATAGTAGCACAAAATATGGCTGCACAAGCTAAAATGATGGCTGCTCAAAAGCGTTACAAAGATAGTTTGAGAAAAGTAAACCCAGAAGCAGCTAAGCAAATGGACCAACAAATGCAACAAATGCAACAGCCTCAACAAGGGCAATAAAATATTACTAAATTATTAAAAAGGGTTGTATCACTATTTGATACAGCTCTTTTTTTTGGATTTTATTTTGTGTAAAACTGAGAAAAAATAATTCTATTTGACTTTGAAGCTGTTCATTTTTGCAAAAGTTAAAAAACTAGCCTTTTTAGGCTGCTTTTTTTCTTAAATTCTGTGCAATAGATAACAAACCCCATTCT